>NZ_BAAGXY010000058.1:0-15348 GCF_054779595.1 Angustibacter peucedani | reverse complement strand
GTCGGGGCGCAGCCGCCGGGCCCAGCGGGTGAACGGCCAGCCGGCCGCGCCCGTCGCGCCGCGCACGTAGTCCTGCTCGACCGCCCGGACGACGGCGGGCACGCCCGCGGCATCGGCCAGCGCGTCGACGAGCGCGGTGCTCTCGGCCAGGTCGCGCGCCGCCGGCTCGGACTCCCCCACGCCACCGCCGAGGTCGACGGCCGCGGCGTCGAGGTCGGCGGCGAGCCGCTGGTTCCACGCGGTGCGGCGGCCGACGGCCTCGGCCACCAGCCCGCGCAACCGCTCGACGCCCGCACCCGTCGTCGCGGACGTCGTCACGACCTCGACGTCGGCCAGGCCGTCGGCCGCGACCAGCCGGGCGAGGTCGCGGCGGCAGGTCTCGAGCGCGGCGGCGTCGAGCCGGTCGGCGTGGTTGAGCACCACCACCGTCACCGCGTCGTGGCCCGCGAGGCGCGACAGGTAGCGCCGGTGCAGCGCGGCGTCGGCGTACTTCTGCGGGTCGGTGACCCAGACGAACACGTCGACGAGCTCGACCAGCCGGTCGACCTCGAGACGGTGCGAGAGCTCGGTCGAGTCGTGGTCGGGCAGGTCGAGCAGCACCAGCCCGCGCAGGGCCTCGTCGCCGTGGTCCAGGGCGCTCTCGTGGCTGACCCGGTGCTGGCGCGGCACGCCGAGCCACTCGAGCAGCGCGTCCGCACCCTCGGCGCCCCACACGCAGGCGGTGGCGTGCGACGTCGTGGGCCGGCGCGCGCCGACGGTGGCGATGTCGAGGTTGCTGAGGGCGTTGAACAGGCTGGACTTGCCGCTGCCCGTCGCCCCCGCGAGCGCCACGACCGTGTGGTCGCCGCTGAGCCGCAGCCGCTCGTTGACCTTGCCCACCAGCGTGCGAGCGCGGCGTGAGGCGTCCGGGTCGAGGCGGTGGCCACCGGCGTCCAGCGCCTGCTCGAGCGCCTCGACGCGCGGCCCGACGTCGGCCGCGCGGCGTCCCGACCGGCTGTGCTTGCTCATCGTCCGGCCTCCACGGCCTGCTGCGCGCGCAGCACATGGTCGGCGGTCGAGCCCTCGCCCAGACCGGCGAGCACGGCGTCGAAGCGCTGGCGGTCGTCGGCGAGCAGCTGGTCGGCCCGCCGCATCAGGTCGGTCTGGGCCTTGGCCGCGAGCGTGCGCACGGCCTGGTCGCCGAACACCGCCTCCAGCAGCCGCTGGGCGAGCACCGCCGTCCCGCCGGCGATGCCGACCTCGGCGCCCGACAGACCTGCGGTGTGGCTGAAGACCACCAGCATGAGCAGCACCCCGAGGCCGTTGACGCCGTACGACAGGAAGCGGGCGGTGACGCGCTTGTCGCTGCCCTCGCTGCTCACCAGCTCGAGCACGTAGCCCTGCCAGTCGCGCACGGTGCGCGCCGCCCGGTCGTCGAGGTGGGCGCCCGGCGTGGCCAGCTCGGGGTGCGCCGCGGCCAGCTGCGCCCCGCCGACGACGGCCCGCCAGCGGTTCCAGGTGTCGCGGGCGGCCAGCTCGGTCTGCGAGGTGAGCAGCGCCTCGACGCCGGTCTGCAGGGCCTCGCCGATGTCGTCCTCGGGGGCCGGGCGCCCGGTGACCGCGGCGGTGACGCGGTCGCGCAGCCGCCCGACCTTGGCCTCCAGCGTGCGCAGCAGCTCGCCGGTGCCGACGAACTCCTGCCACCGTGCCAGCACCTCGCCGCGCAGCAGCGACCCGTCCTGCAGGCCCTGCTCGACCGCCTGGCGGGCGCGGGCGTACGTCTCGTCGACCTCGTGCGCGAGCGCCGCGCGCGCCGTCCCCTGCGCGCTGACGGCGTCGGCCACGGCGGTGCTGCGGGCGCGCAGCTGGTCCATGGCGCCGCTGAGGGTGCGGCGCACCACGACCTGCCGGGCCTGCGCGTCCCGGGCCAGCGCGACGAGCCAGGAGCGCACGGGGCGCACGACCTCGGGGTCGAGCAGGCCCTCGTCGTCGACCGCGCTCTCGGGCACGGTGAACAGCGGGGACGACGTCAGGCCGCGCTCGCGCAGCATGCCGGCCAGGTGGGTGCGCACCTCGAGCAGCGCCTCGGGCGGCACGCGGTCGAGCACGATGGCGACCGACGCGCCGCGGTCGGCGGCGCCGCGCAGCAGGTCCCACGGCACGGCGTCGGCGTAGCGCGAGGCGGTGGTGACGAAGATCCAGAGGTCGGCCGCGGCGAGCAGCTGCTGGGCCAGCTCGCGGTTGGCGCGCACCACCGAGTCGATGTCCGGCGCGTCGAGCAGCGCGAGCCCGGCGGGCAGCGCGTCGCTGGCGGCCAGGCGCACCGCGGTGATGCGCGTGTCGTCGTCGGTCGGGTCGGCCGCCGCCGTCGCGGTCTCGTCGCCGGTGATCCGGTCGAGCGAGGCGAGCACGCGCGGTCCCTCGAACCACGCGGCGTCGTCCGGGTGGTGCACGAGCACCGGCGAGCGGGTGGTGGGGCGCAGCACGCCGCTGCGGCTCACCCGACGGCGCAGCACGGAGTTCACGAGCGTCGACTTGCCCGCGCCGGTCGACCCGCCGACCACGGCGAGCAGCGGGGCGTCCAGCGAGCGCAACCGCGGCAGCACGTAGTCGTCGAGCTGGTCGACGAGTGCCGCGCGGTCGCGCCGGGCCTCCGACGCCCCGTCGACGTCCAGCGGCAGGACCACGCCGTCGACAGCAGCGCGCAGGCGCTCGACGGCGTCGAGCAGCGGCTCTCGCTGCGACTGGTCCTTCACGAGGGGTCAGCCTGCCGTCTCGCAGAGTGGTCCGCCAACTCGGCACGCGCCGTAGGATCGACGCGTCGGGGCCAGCGCCCCGTCCAGGCGCCCGTAGCTCAACGGATAGAGCAGCGGCCTTCTAATCCGCCGGTTGCAGGTTCGATTCCTGCCGGGCGCGCCGCGACCGCCTCAGGCGCGCGTCTTGCGGAAGATCCGGTCGGGCACGACCTCCTCGTACCGGTCGTCGCGCCGCAGCAGCAGGTCGCAGATCATCTTCACCTGCTGGGCCTCGATCTGCTCCTGCGTGTACATCCGCGCGGTGAGCGGGAACGCCGACGGGCGCAGCGACGGCGAGCCGGCCAGCGTCCAGGCGTAGTCGTCGAGGTCGAGGTAGCCGCCCGGCTTGAGCAGGCGGTCGGCGAGCAGCGTGGTCAGGGCGTCGACGGCCCAGGTGTGGGCGCCGTCGATGAACACGAAGTCGTAGATCGGCTCGGTGTGCTCGGCCAGCAGCTGCGCCAGCGGCCAGTTGTAGGAGTCGAGCAGCTTGTAGCTGCTCGGGAAGGTGCGCACGTTGGTGTAGCCGTCCGCCCGGATCTGGTCCGCGACCGCGTCGACCTTGTCCTCGAAGTCGAACAGGTGCAGCTCGCCCTCGCCGTCCAGCCAGCGGGCGATCTCGCGGCTGGTGTGGCCCTGGTAGATGCCGATCTCGGCGATCTGCCGGCAGCTCGTCGTCCGCAGGAAGTCCAGGGTGCCCTGGCTGGGCCCGGCCACCCGCACCGAGCTGGGGTAGTTGGCGCGCTCGTCCCCGGTGAGCAGGTCGACGTCAGCGGCCCCGTCCGTCGGCTCGGACGACGCCTCGGACGACGCCTCGGACGTCGGCTCGGACGCCTCTGCGCCCGGCTCGGCAGCAGGCTCGGCGGGCGGACGTCGACGCTTCAGGAAACCCGGCATGCGGGCGAGACTAGGACAGACCGGCCGTCCCGGACGAGAGGCTCAGCGGCCGCCGACGAACGCGTAGCGCTGGGCGGTCACCTCGCGCAGCAGGTCGCGCTCGATGGCCGCACCCTCCTCGTTCAGCGCCGCGCGGGTGGCCCGGTCGCGGGCGAAGGCGAGCTCGGTCGCCGCGGCCTGGAAGCCCGCCATGGCCCGCTTGGCCCGCCCGCCGCCGACCTGCGCGGCCCACGACCGGGCGCGGCGGCGCTCGGCCACCGACCCCAGCATCGCGACCTCGGCGGGGGTGAACCAGCCGCTCGCGACGTACACCTGCAGGTGCTGCGCGATCAGCCGCGCCTCGCGCCGCCGGGCCCAGATCGCGAACGCCACGGCCGCCGCGAACAGCGGGATCTGCACCAGCACGTAGACGCCGATGAAGCCGCGCAGCCCGGCCACCGCGCTGAGGTTCCACAGCCCGTGCAGCACCACCGCGACGCACAGCCCGGCCACCGGCGCCGCCACGCGCAGCCAGGCCTTCGACGTCTGCGAGGCGATGCCCAGCCCGATGCCGGTGGCCATCGTGAACAGCGGGTGCGCGAACGGCCCGAACAGGCAGCGCAGCACGAAGGTGACCGCCAGCCCGGTGGAGCCGTTCTCCTGCAACGACCGGCCGAGGTAGAGCACGTTCTCGGTGAAGGCGAAGCCCAGCCCGGCCAGCCCGGCGTAGACGATGCCGTCGACGATCCCGTCGAACTCGCGCCGCCGCCACAGCAGCACGAGCAGCACGGCCGCGCCCTTGGCGGTCTCCTCGACCCAGGGCGCGACGAGCACCGAGGCCGTCGAGATCGAGCCGCCGTGCTCGGTGAGCACCGCGAGGGAGTACGAGTTGATGACCAGCGCCACGAACGTCGCCACCACCGCGCCCCACCCGAAGGCGAAGAGCAGCTGGTGCACGGGTTCGGCCTCGAGCCGGTCCAGCCACAACAGCGCCGGCAGCACGATGCACACGGGCACCAGCGCGAACGCGAAGCCCGCGACGAACCCGGTCGGCCCGGTGTCGCTGCCGATCACCAGCGCGAGCAGCAGCAGGCAGGCCAGCATCGTGGTGACGGCCAGCACCACGAGCAGCACGCGTCCGGCGCTCGCCCGCGCCGTGCGCCGCGGCGGGCTCGGCGCGACGGCCGACGCCGCGGTGGGGACGCTCGACCAGCCGGACGTCGGGGAGCTCATGTCCGCAGAGGCTAGCCACTCCCGGTGTTGCGGTCACCCGGGGCGAGCCGACCGCGACGTACCCTCGCCAGGTGGGGCGACACGGGGCACCGGCACCGAAGCCCGCGGTGCCGTGGGAGCTCGTCGGGTGGGGGGCCTTCGCGTGCCTCGTGGGCGCCGTCGCGGTGGTCGTCTTCGGGGGCTCCTGGGGCGTGGCCGCCCTCGTGCTCGCAGCCGGCGTCCTCGGGATCGGGGCGGTCGCGGCCATGGCCGTCACGGGGTCGTCGCGCCCGCGCCGGCCCCCGTCCCCGTAGGCTGAGCCCGTGGACCGTTCTGCCGACCGCATCGTCTGGATCGACTGCGAGATGACCGGCCTCGACCTCGAGCGCGACGCGCTGGTCGAGGTGGCGGTGCTCGTCACCGACTCCGAGCTGACCGTGCTGGGCGAGGGCGTCGACGTCGTCATCGCCTGCCCGCCCGAGACGCTCGCGTCGATGCCGGACGTCGTCCGCGAGATGCACACGGCCAGCGGCCTGATCGACGAGATCCCCCACGGCATCGCCATGGAGGCCGCGCAGGAGCAGGTCATGGCGTACGTGCGCGAGCACGTGCCGGACGCCCGCCGCGCCCCGCTCGCCGGCAACACCGTCGGCACCGACCGCGGCTTCCTCGCGCGCGACATGCCCGAGCTCGAGCAGCACCTGCACTACCGGATCATCGACGTCAGCTCGATCAAGGAGCTCGCCCGGCGCTGGTACCCGCGGGCCTACTTCAACGCGCCGAAGAAGAACGGCGGCCACCGCGCGCTCGCCGACATCCGCGAGTCGATCCTCGAGCTGCAGTACTACCGCTCGGCCGTGTTCGTCGAGTCGCCCGGCCCGGACTCCGCGACCGCCAAGAAGCTGGCCCAGGCGGTCGTGCCGGACTGATCGCCGGCCGTCGTCCGTGGTCCCGAGCACTGCCCGGCACCCGGTACGATGGTCGCCGCACCGCACGGGCCTCGGCTCGCGCGGCGCGTGGTGGGTGTAGCTCAGCTGGTAGAGCGCCGCGTTGTGGTCGCGGATGTCGCGGGTTCGAGTCCCGTCACTCACCCCAGGAGCACCGCGTGATGGTGCCGCTCAGCGGACGTCGCGTCGTCGCAGGGCGACGAAGCCGGCCGCTCCCAGGCCGACCGCCACCACCAGCAGCACCACCAGCGGAACCGGCGCGAACGGCTCGGCCGGCACCAGCGCGAGGTGGTGGAAGGGCGAGACGTCGAGCACCCAACCGGGCAGCTGCAGCGAGGCGCCGAACAGCAGGACGACGGCGCAGAAGCCGAGCACCAGCCAGCCCGCGGTCGCCCACCGCGGCGCCAGTCCGTACAGCAGCCAGGTCGCGGTCGCCAGCACCAGGACGGGCGCCACCTCCTGCCCCGTCGCGCCCAGCAGCCGGCCCACCGCCGCACCGTCCCCCGTCGCCAGCGCGTACCCGACGCCGAGCCCCAGGCCGCCGAGCAGCACGACGACGACGGTGCCCGCCACCGTCACCAGCAGGTGCGAGCCGGCCCAGCGCAGCCGGGGCAGCGCCGTCGCCAGCAGCGCCTCGGCCCGCCCGGCGGCCTCCTCCGCGCGGGCCCGCAGCGCCGACTGCACGGCGAACCCGGCGCTGATCAGCCCCAGCATCAGCACGAGCGTCGCGTAGAAGCCGTCGAGCAGCGAGCCGCCGCCCTGGCCGAAGACGTCCTGGGAGAACTGCGAGTCGCCGACCAGGTCGGTGACGTCGTCCCCGATGGCGCCGAACGACAGCCCGGCGAGGAACAGCCCGAGCGCCCAACCGACCAGGCTGCCGCGCTGCAGCCGCCAGGCCAGCCCCAGCGCACCGTGCAGCGAGCGCGGTGCGGACGACGGCCCCGAGCGCGTCGCCACCACGCCGGCGCCGACGTCGCGCCGACGGAACAGCGCGACCGCCAGCGCGGCGAGCACCACGGCCGCCGCGAGCGAGAGCAGGGCCGGCCACCAGCGCTCGCCGGCGTAGGCGCGCATCGCCTGGCCCCAGCCGATCGGCGACAGCCACGACAGCAGGCCCGGCCCGACGTCGCCGACCGCCCGCGCGACGTAGGCGGCGGCGATCGCTGCCCCGGTGATGCCGTAGACCGCCCGCGTGGAGCTGGTCAGCTGAGCCGCCACCAGGGCCACCGCGCCGAAGACGACCCCGGCGAGCCCGGCCGCGACCCCGAGCGCCACCGACCCGGCCACCGGCAGGCCGTACGCCGCCAGGCTCGCGGCGACCAGCCCGCCCAGCAGCAGGTCCGCGACGAGCACGACGACCGCCGCGGCGGCCAGCGGCGCCTCGCGGCCGACCGCCGACGACCGCACCAGCTCGTCCCGCCCGGACTCCTCCTCGGCCCGCGTGTGCCGCCCGACGAGGAACATGCTCATCAGCCCGGCCACGATCGCGCCGAACGCCGAGGCCTGCCACGCGACCTGCCCGCCGAGGGTGTTCAGGGCCCGGGCCGGCCCGGCCATCGCGACGAAGGCCGCGTTGCCGGCCATGCTCGCCGCGGCGCGGTCGAACTCGGCCTGCGTCGGGTAGAGCCCCTTGGTGCTCACCGCCTGCGACCAGTACAGCAGTACCGACCCGAGCACCCACCACAGCAGCATCAGCCGGTCGCGGCGCAGGTGGAAGCGCAGCAGCTGACCGACGCCGGCCACGCTCACGCGGCGCCGCCGTAGTGCCGCAGGAACAGCTCCTCGAGCGTGGGTGGCGTGCTGGTCAGGCTGCGGATCCCGAACGGCCCCAACGCTTCCAGCGCCGCGCCGAGCCGCTCGGTGTCGACGTCGAACGCCACCCGCTCGCCCTCGACCACGAGGTCGTGCACGCCCGCGAGCCGGTCGAGCCCGGACGCCTGCCGCTCGAGCTCGGCGCGCACGGCGGTGCGGGTCAGGTGGCGCAGGTCCGAGAGCGTCCCGGTCTCGACGGTGCGGCCGGACCGGATGATGCTCACCCGGTCGCACAGCCGCTCGACCTCGGCCAGGACGTGGCTCGACAGCAGCACCGACCGGCCCTCGTCGCGGAACTCGTCGACGCAGCTCTGGAACAGCTGCTCCATCAACGGGTCGAGCCCGGACGTCGGCTCGTCGAGCACCAGCAGCTCGACGTCCGCCGCGAGCGCCGCGACCAGCGCGACCTTCTGCCGGTTGCCCTTGGAGTACGCGCGCGCCTTCTTGGTCAGGTCGAGCTGGAACCGCTCGACCAGGTCGGCCCGCCGGCGCGGGTCGAGCCCGCCGCGCAGGCGCCCCAGCAGGTCGACGGTCTCGCCACCGGTGAGGTTCGGCCAGAGCGTGACGTCGCCGGGGACGTAGGCGAGCCGCCGGTGCAGAGCGGCCGCGTCGCGCCACGGGTCGCCGCCGAGCAGGCGGGCGGTGCCGCCGTCCGCGCGCAGCATGCCGAGCAGCACCCGGATCGTCGTCGACTTGCCCGACCCGTTGGGGCCGAGGAAGCCGTGCACCTCGCCCTCGCGCACCACGAGGTCCAGCCCGTCGAGGGCCGTGGTGCGCCCGAACCGCTTGACCAGCCCGTTCGTCTCGATGACCGCGGTCATGCTCGCACCGTAGTCGCGCGGCTACTCGAACCGCGAAGGGTCGCCAGCACCGACCCGGACGACGTCCGGGAAGCCCTCCGACCAGTCGACCACCGTGGTGGGCTCGAGGCCGCAGTCGCCGGCGTCGACGACCGCGTCGACCTGGTGGTCGAGCTCTTCCTTGATCTGCCAGCCGTCGGTCATCGGCTCCTCGGCCTCGGGCAGCAGCAACGTGCTTGACACCAACGGCTCGCCCAGCTCGCGCAGCAGCGCCCGCACCACGGGGTGGTCGGGGATGCGCACGCCCACCGTCTTCTTCTTCGGGTGGGAGAGCCGGCGCGGCACCTCGGGCGTCGCCGGGAGGACGAACGTGTACGGACCCGGCGTGGCCGCCTTGATCGCGCGGAACGCGCTGTTGCTCAGCTGCACCAGCTGGCCGAGCTGGGCGAAGTCCGCGCACACCAGCGTGAAGTGGTGCCGGTCGTCGAGCCCGCGCAGGCGCCGCACCCGCTCGGCACCGGTGTGGTTGTCGAGCGCGAACCCCAGCGCGTAGCAGGAGTCCGTGGGGTAGGCCACCAGCGCGTCGTCGCGCAGCATCGCCACGACCTGGGCGATGCTGCGCGGCTGCGGGTCGCGCGGGTGGACGTCGAAGTACCGGGCCATGCCCGGAGCCTACGAGCCCGGCGGCACCCAGGCCGGGTCGCGACCGGTCAGGGCGACCAGCCGGTCGAGGGACGACGCCTCGCCCATGACGTCCACCGGTGCCGCGAACAGCCCCGGCGGCGGCTCGGGCTGGCCCTGCGACGCCGCGACGAACCCGTGCGCCACGGCCACCTCGTCGTCCGGGACGTCGTAGGGCTGGCCGGTGGCGCGGGCGATGTCCCACCCGTGGACGACGAGCTCGTCCATCGCGACGCACGCGGCCACCTCGGCGGGCAGCGGGACTCCCCCAGCCTCGGTCATGCCCTGCCAGGCGGCCGGGTCGCGCCAGGCCTGCCCGAGCTCGGCGAGCCGCTGCGGGTACAGCGTGCGCCAGTCGTCGTCCAGCCGCGCCGCGTCGCCGGAGGGCGCCTGCGACGAGCCGCCCGGCCACTGCTTGGTGGCGGCCCAGGTGAACCCGAGCGCCAGCCCGCCGGCGTGCTCGACCAGGTCGCCCACCGAGTAGTGCTCGCACGGGCTCGGGTCGGCGAGCTGGTCGTCGCGGACGCCGCGCAGCACCTGGGCCAGCCGCTGCGCCGCGGGCTCGAGGTCGAAGGCCGCGCTCACGGCGCGATCACGGACAGCACGTTGCCCGCGGGGTCCTTGAACCACGCGATGTCGGGTCCGTGACCGCGCATCACGCCGTCGTCGTCCTGGGGCATGCCGTCGTAGCGCTCGAAGGTGACACCCCGCTCGACGAGCTCGGCCACCGCGGCGCCGACGTCCGGCACCGGGAAGTTGAGCACCGTGAACGTCGCCGGCTCGTGGTTCGGCTTCGGGTACACGATCACGTCGCGGCCGCCCGCGAGGTGCAGCGTCATAATGGCGCCCTGCCCCTCGCCGACGCTGACGTCGAGCCCGAGGGTGTCGGCGTAGAACTGCTGCGCGCGCGGCACGTCGTCGACCGAGAAACCGCTGAACGCCTGGCTGTCCTGGAGCATGCGGGGTCCTCCCTGGAGTGGTCCGTCGAGAGGGTAGACCGGGCGGAGGGCCCGGACTCATCGGCCGGGCGCCCAGCCGGTTGAGCGCTCAAGTAGCACAGACCACCCGTACGGCGCAGCGAAATGCATCAAGTCGGGCGCGATCCGCGCCGATGTCATGCCTGTCGGGACGGTACCGCCCGCACCGACGCTCACAGGGGAGGGAACACGCATGCAGACCAGCCACGAGCAGGTCGTCACGCCGACCGAGGACGCTTTCGACGCTCCCGCCGAGCAGCAGCTCAAGGGGCTGCTCGAGGAGCACGTCCCGCTGTCGCTGATCATGGACCTCACGGCGCCGGGCGGGCCGCCCAGCCGCGAGATCCTGGACGCCGAGGGCGTCCCCGAGCAGGCGTGGTGGGAGCAGGGCTGACCTCGATTTCAAGGTGACGGCACCCGGCTGATACCCTCTACCCGCGTTGCGCCATTAGCTCAATTGGCAGAGCAGCTGACTCTTAATCAGCGGGTTCGGGGTTCGAGTCCCTGATGGCGCACCACCTCGCGAAGGGCGCCCACCGGTCACGGTGGGCGCCCTTCGTCGTCCGGCGGCGGTGCCGCCCGCGACCTCAGACCTGACGCTGCTCGCCGGGCGTTCGCGGGTCGTCGTACGTGGCCGGGTCCGCGGTGGTGGTCCCGGTGCGCTCGCGCTCCTCGGCGGCCCGCAGGTCGACGTCGCGGTCCGTGCCGTCCGTGCGGTCCGTGCCGTCCGCGCGCACGTCGGGGTCGAGCTCGTCGGCCCGGCGCAGGCGCTCGTCCATCTCGGCGCGGCCGGACGACGCGCGCTCGGCGTGGGCCTGCGCCTCGTTCTGCAGCTGCGCGGCGCGGGCGGCCTGGGCGTCGGCCTCGGCCTGGGCGTGGCGCGCGCGGGCGTCGATCTCGGCGGCCTTGGCCTCGCGGCGCTCGACGTCGGCGCGGTGGTCGACGGCCTGCTCGCGCAGCTCCTCGGCCTGACGGCGGCGGGCGGTGGCCGCCCGGCCGCGGCTCGCGGCGACGACGGCCACCACGACGGCGACCACCACCAGTGCGAGGACGATCCACAGAACGGTCGTGCCGTTCATGTCTGAGCTCCTGTCCGTCGTGCGGTCCCGAGTCGCCTCGATGGAACTGCCACCCGGGCCGGCCCGCAACCGGAGGCGCTCAGGACGAGGGGCGCGCCGCCACCTGGCGGGCGCTCGCGCAGCCTCAGCCGCCGGCCTGACCCTTGCCGGAGCTGCCGGAGCTGCCGGAGCTGCCGGAGCTGCCCGAGCCGCCCGAGCCCTTGCCGGAGCCCTTGCCGGAGCCCTTGCCGGAGCCCTTGCCGGAGCCCTTGCCGGAGCCGGAGCTGGTCGAGCTGCTCGAGCCCTTGCCGGAGTGCTTGTCCTTCTTGGGCTTCTTCGGCTTCTTGGGCTTCTTCTCGTGCACCGGCGCCGCTGGCGCCGCAGGGACGACCGTGGGCGAACCGGTGGACGTCGGGGTGGGCGTCGGCGTGGCCGCCGGGGCGTGGGACGCCGAGGGCGACGTGGCGGGGCGGTGGGACGGCCGGCTCGTGGCCGGGCGCTCGTGCGGTGACGCGACCGCACGCGACGAGCGGGCCGCCGCCGTGACGGAGGCCGACGACCCGGCCGAGCCGGTGCTTCCCGTCGGGGCGGACGCCGGCGTGGGGTCGGTCGGGCTCGCCGTCCCGGTCGCGGTGCGGTGCACACCGGGCGTGCTGGTCGGGAGCGCGGACGCGGGAGCGGTCGGCAGGGTGCCGGCCGCGACGACCACCGCGGTCACCCCGGCGGCGTTGACCGCGCCGGTGGTAGCCGTCTGGGCCGCCTGAGCCAGCCGTACGCCGCCGTCGCCGATCCAGCGCAGGAAGGGCACGTTGATGCAGAAGGCCAGCGGCCCGACCGACCAGAGCAGCCGGGGCAGCGCGATGCCCAGGAAGGCGCGCACCACGGTCGGGTCGAAGTGCGTGCCGGCGCACCGGGTGAGCTCGGCGCGCGCCGCGACCGCCGTGACGGCCGCCTTGTACGACCGTGCGGCGGTCATGGTCTCGAAGGCGTCGACCACGGCGACGGCACGACCGGCGAGCGAGATCTGCTCGCCGGCCAGACCCATCGGGTAGCCCCCGCCGTCGTACCGCTCGTGGTGCTCGGCGATCCCGGCGTACCAGGGGCCGAGCCACTCGCGCAGCGGCAGCGCCAGCCGGGCGCCCGCCTGCGGGTGCAGCCGCACCTGGGCCCACTCGTCGCGGTCGAGGCGGCCGGGCTTGTTGAGCACCGCGGCGCTGACCTCGAGCTTGCCGATGTCGTGCACGAGCGCCGCCCAGCGCAGCCGACCGGCGTCCTCGTCCGAGAGCCCCAGCTCGCGCGAGAGCAGGTCGCAGAACAGCCGCACCCGCTCGCTGTGCCCCCGGGTGTGCCGGTCGTGCCCGCCCAGCGCCGTGACGAGCGCGAGCATGGTGACCGCGGCCTCCTGCTCGTCGGCGTCCGGGCTGACGAGCCGGCGACGGATCTCGTCGGCCCCCGTGGAGCGGCGGGCGACCTTGAGCCGGCTCGGCGCGTGGTCGGGGAAGATCATCGTCATCTTCAGCAGCAGCGCGAGCGGCGCGAGCCGCATCGTCAGGCGCGAGACGAGCAGGCTCACGACCACCGCGACGACCAGCGTCACGGCCACGGCCGCGAGCGGGGGCAGCAGCTCGGCCAGCACGGGCGCGAGGACCCAGGTGGCCAGCGTGCCGGTGAGCAGCGGCAGGCCGTACTGCAGCACGCGCACCCCGAGCGCGAGCACCGGGCGCGGAGCCCAGTGCGGTTCTGCCGTCGTCGCGATCACCGCGGAAACCCTGTCTGCCGTCGTGAGTCGGTCGCACGTCTGCTCGGCGCCCAGGAAGGAACTGAGTCCCTCTCTCGGCAGCCACCACCGCCGGGTGGAGGCGCGCGGACGACGGATCGCCCGATCGGACGAGCCAGGGGTCGACCGGCTCAGCGCCGGCGCAGCACCAGCGGCATGCCGCCGCGCGGGCGCAGCGTCACGAGCGCGTCGACCCGCGGCCGGACGACGACCCCGCCCTGCCGCACGGGCTCGAGCCGGTGCTCGCGCAGCACGGTGGCGAGGGCCAGCACCTGCTCGACCAGGGCGAAGTCGCGGCCGATGCACAGCCGCGGCCCGGCGCCGAACGGCAGGTAGTCGCCGCGCGGCGCCGACGACCGCGCGGCCGCGAACCGCGACGGGTCGAACGCCAGCGGGTCCTGCCATGCCCGGGCCCGCCGGTGCAGCAGCCACGGGCTGATGATCACCAGAGTGCCCGCGGGCACCGCGACGCCGGCGACGACGTCCGCCTCGACCGCCCGACGGGTGACGACCCAGGCCGGCGGGAACAGCCGCAGCGACTCGTCGACGACCTGGCGCGTGCGGGTCAGCGCACGCAGGTCGGACCATCCGGGGTCGCGGCCGCCGAGCACCGCGTCGAGCTCGGCGTGCACCGCGGCCTGCTCGTCCGGGTGCTCGGCGAGCAGCTGCAGGGTCCACGCCAGCGACGACGCCACCGTCTCGTGGCCGGCGATGACGAGGGTCACGAGCTCGTCGCGCACCTGCTGGTCGGTGAGCCCGCCCTCGGCCTCGGCCGAGCGCAGCAGCAGCGCGAGCAGGTCGGTGTCGTCGTCCGCGATGCCCCGGGCACGTCGGGCCCGGACGACGCGGGCGCACGTCGCGTCGAGCGTGGCCACGGCCCGGGCCAGCCGACGGTGCGACGGCAACGGCAGCCAGGCCGGACGCGGCAGCCGGGCCCGCGCCACCACGACTTCGAGCGCCTCCTGCACCGCGGCCACCACGACCTCGCCGTCGGCCGCGAGGTCGTCGTCGAACAACGTGCGGCCCACGACCTCGAGCGTCGCCCGCATGCAGGCGGCGTCGACGTCCACCACCGACCCGTCGGGCCGGCCGGCCCACGAGCCCACCACCCGGCGTCCGGCCGCCACCGACTGCTCGGCGACGACGTCCAGCGTGCCGTGGTGGAACGCCGGCTGGGCGATCCGTCGGCGCCGGCGCCAGTCCTCGCCGTCCGCGGTGAGCAGGCCGCTGCCGGTGACGGCAGACAGCGCGCCGTACTGCACGGTCGCCTTGCTGTAGCCGCGGGCGTTCTCGACGAGCACGCGGCGCACGCCGTCCGGGTCGTTCACGAGCAGCACCGGCGTGCGGGGCATGGGGAACGCCACCAGGTCGCCGTACCGCGAGACCAGCTCCTCGAGGTGCGCGAGCGGGTCGCGCCGGATCGCGGGGACCGCGCGCACCATCGCCGGTGGCAGCGGCCCGTCGACGTCGAGCGGCGTGTAGCGGGCGTTGCGGCGCGCGGACGACGGGGCGCTCAGAGGTACAGCCCGGTCTGGCCGTCGTCGACGCGCGGCGCGGCGACGGCGTGCAGGTCGCGCTCGCGCAGCAGGGCGTAGGTGGCGCCGTGGAGCTCGACCTCGGAGCGGTCCTCGGGGTCGAAGAGCACGCGGTCGCCGACCTGCACCTGGCGCACGTGCTGGCCGACGGCGCGGACCTGCGCCCACGCCAGCCGACGGCCCACCGACGCGGTGGCGGGGATGAGGATCCCGGCGCCGGTGCGGCGCTCGCCCTGGTCGCCGTCGACGGCCACCAGCACGCGGTCGTGCAGCATCCGGATCGGCAGCGGCTCGGCCGGGCCGCCGCCGGGGCCGTCGCTGCTGGGCGTGGTGCTCACGGCGACGACGGTACCGGCGGCCTCACCAGCCGTTCGACCCCGGACCGCCCTTGAACGGCCCCACCACGCGCGAGGTGATCCACCCGCCGTAGAAGCCGCCGTCCTGCGGCTGCACGGGCTCGCCGTCGACCGTCACCTCGTCCATGCGGCCGGGGTACAGGGCCACGTGGTCGACCAGCGGCGCGAACGCCGCGCTCGGGGTCGGGTACGTCCAGGCGGCGCGGGCGGCGACCACCGGCGCCCCGGCGGTGCCACCCACGACGTCGAGGTAGGCCGCCTGCCCCTTCCACTCGCAGAAGGACGACCCATCGGCCGGCCGCAGCGCGCCCGCCACGACGTCGTCGACCGGCAGGTAGTAGGTCGGCGGGTGGCTGGTCTCGAGCACCCGCAGCGCCCGCCGGGTGTCGGCGACCACCACGCCGCCGAGCCGGACGACGACGTGCTCGGACGTCGGCTCGAGCCGCGGCGGTCGGGGGTAGTCCCACACCGACTCCTGCCCCGGACCGGCCGGCAGCGGGACGACGCCTCGCGGCAGCCGCGACCGGTTCACCCGCGGCGGCGGCG
>NZ_BAAGXY010000057.1:0-52903 GCF_054779595.1 Angustibacter peucedani | reverse complement strand
CGGCACCCTGCTCTGCGGGCGCCACCACCGCCACGTCCACGCCACCGGCATGACCGCCCGCCTCGTCGGCGGGCGCATCGTCTGGTCCACCGATCCACCGGACCGAGTACCAGACCACAACGCACCACCGAGCAGAGCCACTGCAGCGGTCGACGGCCTCGTCCGACGCTTCGTGACGCGGCTGCGAGGATCGAGCCCATGACCGAGCGGTTGTTCGTCTACGGCACCCTCGCACCGGGGCGGAGCAACGCGCACGAGCTGGCTGGCGTCCCGGGCACCTGGACGCACGCCACCGTGCGCGGGCACCTGCTGCCCGAGGGCTGGGGCGCCGCGCTGGGCTACCCGGCGCTCGTGCCGGACGACGACGGGCCGACGGTGGCCGGTCTGGTGCTGGCGTCCGACGCGCTGGCCCAGCACTGGGACCGGCTCGACGCGTTCGAGGGCGACGGGTACGACCGCGTCGTCGTGAGGGCCACCACGGACGACGGCAGCACGGTCGCGGCCTGGGTCTACGTGCTGCGGCCCGGTCCCGGCTCGCCGCACCAGCGGCCGGGTGCCACGTCGTGACGCCGCGGTACTCGCTGACCACCGGTGCGGCCGGGGAGCTCACGCCACAACGGCTGGCCGAGCTGGCGGCGCTGGCCGGGTGGGACGCGGTCTTCCTGGAGGACTACCTCGTCTACCAGGGTCACGACGAGCAGCCGACCTGGGACCCGTGGACGTGCCTGGCCGCGATGGCGGTGGCCACCACGCGCCTGAAGATCGGCACGACGGTGACCCCGCTCCCCCGCCGCCGCCCGTGGGACCTCGCTGCCCAGGTGGTCTCGCTCGACCAGCTGAGCGGCGGTCGGGTCGTGCTCGGGGTGGGAGCCGGCGACGGCGGCGACCCGGGCTTCTCGCGGGTCGGCGGGGCGACGACCGCGGCCGGACGTGCCGCCGACCTCGACGAGTCGCTCGAGGTGCTCGCCGCCCTGATGACCGGCGAGCCGGTCCACCACCGCGGACCGCGCCACACGCTGGACGGGCTGCGGCTGGCCGCGCGTCCGGTGCAGCGGCCACGGGTGCCGATCTGGGTCGGCGGCGACCTGACCGTCCCCGGCGTCCGGCGTCGCATCGCCCGGTACGACGGCTGCTGCGCCTACAAGGGCTCGACCGACGTCGACCACCCCGAGATCACGCCCGACGACGTGGCCGCGCTGCTGGCCGAGGTCGCCGACGTCCGCGGGACGACGGACGGGTTCGACATGAAGGTGGGCGGCGACCCCGATGGCTGGCCCGCGCTGGCCGCGGCCGGCGCGACGTGGCTCGGCCGGTGGGTAAGCCCGCTCGAGCCCGACGCGGTGCTCCGCGCGGCGGAGCAGGGTCCACCTCGCTGAGGCCGCTCAGAGCTCGGTGGTGGGGACCCAGCCCGGGTCGTCGCCGACCGGCAGGATCATCGCCAGCTCCTCGACGTCCGCGTCGTTGGTCATCGGACGACGCTCGTCGGCCGGGCGGAAGCCGGCGCTGCTGAAGAACGCGACAGCGCGGCCGTTGTCGGTCGAGACCCACAGCTTCACGGCGCGGCGGCCGTCGTCCTTCGCGTGCCGTGCGGCCTGCCGGGTGAGCTGCCACGCGACGCCCTTGCCGCGGAAGTCGGGTGAGACCCACATGCCGAACAGCTCGGCCACGTCGGCCTCGCTGGCCTGCCCCACGGACGCGATGCCGACGGGCTGCCCGTCGGACTCGGCCAGCAGCCGGGCCGACCGCCCCATCCGCAGCCGCCAGAACGACTCGTCGTAGTCCTTCTCCTCGTCGTAGGACGAGGCGAAGGCGTCGGGCGCGTCCTGCAGCGCCGCCAGCCGGATCTGCTGGTACGCCTGCCAGTCATCGCCCCCGAGGGCTCGCACGGTGACCTCGCTCATGCCCCAGAGCCTCCCAGACCGAGCGCCTCCGCGGCAGGGCGGGGGCGCGTGAGGATCGCCTCAGCCGTTGCCGGTGGCCAGCTCGCGGCTGCGGTCGCGCGCCGCCTCCATCGCCGTCAGGAACGCCGCCCGGACCTTGTGGTCGTCGAGCTCGCGCAGCGCGGCCATCGTCGTCCCCGCCGGGCTCGACACCTGCTCGCGCAGCACGGTCGGGTGCTCGCCGGTCTCGCGCAGCATCGTGGCCGCGCCGTACAGCGTCTGCACGACGAGCTCGGTGGACGTCGCGCGCGGCAGCCCCAGCAGCACGCCGGCCTCGATCATCGCCTCGACCACGTAGAAGATGTACGCCGGTCCCGACCCGCTGATCGCGGTGACGGCGTCCTGGTACTGCTCGGGGATGCGGACGACGCGCCCGCACGAGCGCAGCAGCTCCTCGGCCTCGGCCAGGTGCGCCTCGTCGCAGTGCTCACCGGGGCTGATCGCGGCCATGCCCTCGTCGACCAGCGCGGGGGTGTTCGGCATGACCCGCACGACCGGGGTGCCCTGCGGCAGACCGGCTTCGAGCGTCGCCGTCGTGATGCCCGCGGCCAGCGACACCACCAGCGTGCCCGGCTGGATCGCGTCGTGGACGTCGGCGAGCGCCGTGGCCATGTCCTGCGGCTTCACGACGAGCACGACCGTGCTCGCACCCCTTGCGGCAGAGGCGTTGTCGAGCACCTGGACGCCGTACTTCTCGGTGAGCTCGGCCGCCCGCTCGGGCCGTCGCTCGCTGATGACGACCGAGTCCGCCGACCGTCCCGAGCGCAGCAGCCCCGACAGCAGCGTCTCGCCCATGACGCCCGCGCCCAGGACGGCGAGCGGGCCCTGCCGTCGTCCGGTCGGCTGCTCGGCGCCCTCGGCCGACGGCTGCTGCTCGGTCATGGTCAGCCCTTCGTCACCAGGGAGCGCAGGAAGAACACGGTGTTGGCCGGGCGCTCGGCCAGGCGGCGCATGAAGTACCCGTACCAGTCGTCGCCGTAGGGCAGGTAGACGCGCATCTTCTCGCCCTGGTCGGCCAGCCGCTGCTGCTCGTCCGGGCGGATGCCGTAGAGCATCTGGTACTCGTAGCTGCCCTGGCTGCGCCCGGCCTGCACGGCGAGCGCGCCGCCGATGTCGACGAGCCGCGGGTCGTGGGTGGCGAGCATCGGGTAGCCGTCTCCCTGCATCAGCGCCTTCATGCAGCGCACGTACGAGCTGTCGACGTCCGCCTTGCTCTGGAAGGCGACGGACTCGGGCTCGTCGTAGGCGCCCTTGCACAGCCGCACCCGCGAGCCCGCACCGGCCAGGTCGCGGCAGTCGGCCTCGGTGCGGTGCAGGTAGGCCTGCAGCACGGCGCCGACCCACGGGAAGTCGCCGCGCAGCTCGCGCAGCACCGACAGCGTCGAGTCCGTGGTCGTGTGGTCCTCCATGTCGAGCGTCACCGTGGTGCCGGCCTGCGAGGCGGCCTGGCAGATGTCCCACGCGTGCTCGAGCGCGATCTTCTCGCCGTCGCCGTCCAGGGCCTGGCCCACGGCCGACAGCTTCACCGACACCTCGGCCCGGCCGCCCTCGGTCAGCCCGGGGGCCTGCAGGTGCTCGAGCAAGGACACGTAGGCGTCACGGGTGGCGCGCGCCTGGGCGATGTCGAGCGTGTCCTCGCCGAGGAAGTCGATCGTGGCCAGGCGGTGCGAGTCGGTGAGCTCGGTCGCGGCCCGCACGGCGTCCGTCACGTCGGCACCCGGGACGAACCTGCGGACGACGCCGCGGGAGATCGGCGCGGTCTCGACCAGGTGACGCACCCGGTCGCTCTTGGACATCTGCAGCAGGGCCTGACGGAGCATGGCGCCAGACTAGGGCAGCAGGTCAGGCCGGGCGCCCGCCCGCCGGTGCCGCGAGGTTGAGCCGGGCGAAGGCGAGCGCCTCGGCCAGGTCGGTCTCGCGGTCGGCCCGGTCGCGCAGCCGTCGGGTCGACACCTCGACGACGACGTTGCCGGTCCAGCGCGCGGCGGCCAGCCGCTCGAGCAGCTCGGCGCAGGGCTGGGCGCCCCGGCCCGGCACGAGGTGCTCGTCCTTGGCCGAGCCGAGGCCGTCGGCCAGGTGCACGTGCACCAGCCGGTCGCCCAGGGCCTCGGCCATCGCCAGCGCGTCCGACCCGGAGGTCGCGGTGTGCGACAGGTCGAGCGTCACGTGCCGGTAGTCGAGGTCGACCGGGTCCCAGCCCGGCAGGTAGGCCTGGATCTCCCGGTTGCGGGCCCGCCACGGGAACATGTTCTCGACCGCCAGCCGCAGCCCCGTGCGCTCCTCGAGGTCGTGGATGCCGTCGACGAAGCCGCGCGCGTAGTCGCGCTGCCAGCGGAACGGCGGGTGCACCACGACGGTGCCGGCGCCGACCTCCTGCGCCACCTCGCACGCGCGGTCGAGCTTGGGCCACGGGTCGGTGCCCCACACCCGCTGCGTCACCAGCAGCGTCGGCGCGTGGATCGCCACGACCGGGAGCTGGTGGTGCCACGAGAGCCGTTGCAGCGCAGCGGGGTCCTGGCTTACCGGGTCGGTCCACACCATGATCTCGATGCCGTCGTAGCCGAGCCGGGCGGCCATCTCGAACGTCGCGGCGCACGACTCCGGGTACGCCGAGGCGGTCGACAACGACACCCTCGCGGGCGCCTCGGTCACCGGCCGGCTCATGCCCTCCACCCTAGGAGCCCGCGCTCCTGGCGCTCATCCCGCACCGATCCAGTCCAGGCGCCGCAGGATGACCCCCTCGCGCAGGGCCCACGGGCAGATGTCGAGCGAGCTCGCCCCGAGCAGGTCCATCGCGGCGTCCGCCACCACCGCCCCGGCCAGCAGCTGGCGCGCGCGCAGCGGCGAGACGCCGGGCAGCTGCGCGCGCTCGGCGGCCGGCATGGTCGTGAGCCGGTCGAGCCAGTCCGCGACGTCCGCGCGGGCGAGCGTGCGCACCGCGAACGGCCCGTCGGACGACGGCGCCGCCCCGGCCACCCGTGCGAGCGACCGCAGCGTCTTGCTCGAGCCGACGACGCGGTCGGGAGCCCCGCCCACCGTGACCTTGCGGACGACGCGCGCCACCTCGGTGCGCACCCAGCGCCGCAGCTCGCGCACCGCGTCCGGGTCGGGCGGGTCGCCGGGCAGCCGCTCGCGGGTGAGGCGCCCGGCACCGAGCGGCAGGGACAGCGCGACGTCCGGCTCCTCGTCCAGGCCGGCCGCGACCTCGAGCGAGCCGCCGCCGATGTCGAGCACCAGCAGCCGGCCGCTCGACCAGCCGAACCAGCGGCGCACGGCCAGGAAGGTCAGCCGCGCCTCGTCCTCGCCGGTGAGCACCTGCAGGTCGGCCCCGGTGGCGCGCACGACGTCGTCCAGCACCGCCGCGCCGTTGGGCGCCTCGCGGATCGCGCTGGTGGCGAAGCCGAGCACGTCCTCGCAGCCCTGGTCCTCCGCGACGACCAGCGCAGCGCGGACGGCGGCCAGCAGGCCGGCGGCGCCCTCGTCGGAGATGGCCCCGCCCGCGTCGAGGTGCTCGGCGAGGTGCAGGTCCGCCTTGTGCGAGAAGGCAGGCAGCGGGTGGGCGCCCGGGTAGGCGTCGACGACGAGCAGGTGCACCGTGTTCGAGCCGACGTCCAGGACACCCAGCCGCATGGCGCCGACGCTACCGGCCCGGCGCCGCCCCCGGACGCCGCCTAGGCTGGCGACGTGCCAGAGACCTCGCTCGACACGCCCCGCACCTGGGTCGAGTTCGTCGACCCCACCACCGCCGACGACGAGACGCCGCAGGTCTTCCGCTGCGACCTGACCTGGCTGACGTCGTCGTGGACCTGCATCTTCGGCCGGGGCTGCGAGGGCATCTACGCCGACGCCCCCGACTACGGCTGCTGCACGCTCGGCGCCCACTTCACCGAAAAGGCCGACCACCGCCGCGTCAAGGAGGTCGTCGCCGACCTCACCCCCGAGACGTGGGAGCGGCACGCCGAGGGCACCGGCAAGCAGGGCTGGACCGAGCGCGAGGACGGCGCGAAGAAGACCCGCGTGGTCGACGGCGTCTGCATCTTCTTCAACTCCAAGGACTTCGCCGGCG
Organism: Angustibacter peucedani; assembly: GCF_054779595.1. NCBI lineage: Bacteria > Bacillati > Actinomycetota > Actinomycetes > Kineosporiales > Kineosporiaceae > Angustibacter > Angustibacter peucedani. The sequence continues at coordinate 46,897 of NZ_BAAGXY010000057.1, read as the reverse complement.
GCTACGGCTGCGCGTTCCACCACGAGGCGGCCCGGCGCGGCGTGCCGTTCCACACCCTCAAGCCCGAGGTCTGCTGGCAGCTGCCGCTGCGGCGCACCTACCGCACCGTCGAGCGCCCCGACGGCACGTCGTACCTCGAGGCCTCGATCGGCGAGTACGACCGGCGCGGCTGGGGACCGGGCGGCCACGACCTGGACTGGTACTGCAGCGGCAACTCCGAGGCGCACGTCGGCGCCCAGCCGGTCTTCCGCTCCAACGAGGGCGAGCTGCGCGACCTGATGGGCGACGCGGGGTTCGAGGAGCTCGCGCTGCGGTGCGAGGCGCACCTGGCGACGGTCAGCACGGCGCGCACCACCGCTGCCGGACGACGGCTGCTGCCGCTGCTCGTCCACCCCGCAACCCTTGCGGCAGAGGCGGAAGGGCGCATCGCGCCGCGCGGCGACGACGGCCTGGCCGCCGACGTCCCGGAGAAGGCGCGGGTCGAGCGGCGCGGCAGCGGCCGGGCCGCGAACCGCCGCCGCTGACCATGGGGCTGCCCGGCGTCGTCCCGAGCCCCAACATCTGGCACCACGCCGCCGTCTACGAGCGCGAGAACCGTGCCTTCGACCCGGACGGCGTCGTCGAGCGCGCCATGGCCGAGCGCCACGACTGGACCGGCCAGGTGCTGCTGGACGTGGGGTGCGGCAACGGTTTCCACCTCCCGCGGTGGGCCGGGCGGGCCCGTCGCGTGGTCGGCGTCGAGCCGCACCCGCCGCTGCTGCAGGCCGCTCGCGAGCGGGTGGGCGCGCTGCCGCCGGACGTCGGTGCGCGCGTGCAGGTGCGGGCCGGCACGGCGCAGGCGCTCCCGGTGCCGGACGCCTCGGTCGACGTCGTCCAGGCGCGCTGGGCCTACTTCTTCGGGCCGGGCTGCGAGCCGGGACTGGCCGAGCTGGCCCGCGTCGTCCGGCGGGGCGGCACGGCGTTCGTCGTCGACCACGACGCGACGCGCTCGACCTTCGGCCGCTGGTTCCAGCGCTCACTGCCGTCCTACGACCCCGTTGCGGTGCAACGGTTCTGGGCACGCCAGGGTTGGCAGCGCGAACCGCTGGACGTGCGCTGGGAGTTCGCCGACCGGGCCGACCTCGAGGCCGTCGTCCGGATCGAGCTCACGCCGGACGTCGCGGACGACGTCCTCGCCGAGCACACCGGTACGACGCTCGACCACGCCGTGAACCTGTGGTGGCGCCGGTTCTGACGGCGCCGCAGGGCTTGCACCGCGGCCGGATCGGAGGATTCTGGAGCCATGAGCGCGCACGCCAAGGAACCGGCGCCCCCGCTGCGCCACGTCGACCCCAACACCCACCACATGGACAAGCCACCGGCGATCTCGCTCGTCGAGCTGGCCCTGGTGGCCGCGGCCTACCTCTTCGCCCTCGTCGCCCCGAGCTTCGTGGTGTCGCCGTCGGCCACGAGCGCCTCGGGCGGCAAGCTCGCGCTGGCGGCCGGGCTCACCGTGCTCGGCGTGCTGGTCGCCCTCGTGGTCGCGATGATGGCCTACCGCCGCACCCGCAACTTCTCGTGGCTGGTGATCGGCATCGTCCCGTCGATCACGCTGGTCGCCGGCGCGGCGATCCTGGCCGGGACCAAGGCCGGCTGACGGCGGGGTCGGGCGCGTCGGGCGGCGCTGTCGGCGGCCTCTCCTAGAGTCGCGGCATGTCGTCCAGCACCTCCCGCAAGGCCGCCCCGCCCAAGCCCTCGTTCCGCTGCGCGGAGTGCGGCTGGGTCACGTCGAAGTGGGTCGGCCGCTGCGGCGAGTGCCAGGCGTGGGGCACCGTCGACGAGGTCGGTGCGGTCACGGTGCGCACCACCGCTGCCGGCCCGGTCACGGCGCCCGCCCGCCCGATCGTCGAGGTCGACGCCCAGCTGGCCCAGGCCCGCGCCACCGGCGTCGGCGAGCTCGACCGCGTGCTCGGCGGCGGGTTGGTGCCCGGCGCGGTCGTGCTGGTGGCCGGCGAGCCCGGCATCGGCAAGTCGACCCTGCTGCTCGACGTCTGCGGCCGCGAGGGGCGCGAGGGCCGTCGGGTCCTGTACGTCACCGGCGAGGAGTCGGCCGCCCAGGTGCGGCTGCGCGCCGAGCGGATCGAGGCCATGGCGCGCACCCTCTACCTCGCCGCCGAGACCGACCTCGGCGCCGTGCTCGGCCACGTCGACCAGGTGCAGCCCGACCTGCTCGTCATCGACTCGGTGCAGACCATCGGCTCGGCCCAGGTCGACGGCGCCGCGGGCAACGTCGCGCAGGTGCGCGAGGTCGCGGCCGCCCTGATCGCCGTCGCCAAGGCGCGCGGCATCGCCACCCTGCTGGTCGGCCACGTCACCAAGGACGGCTCGATCGCCGGCCCCCGGGTGCTCGAGCACCTCGTCGACGTCGTCGTGCAGTTCGAGGGCGAGCGGCACTCGCGCCTGCGGCTCGTGCGCGCGGTCAAGAACCGCTACGGCCCCACCGACGAAGTGGGCTGCTTCGACCTCTCGGACGCCGGCATCGTCGGCCTGCCCGACCCGTCCGGCCTGTTCCTGTCGCACGGCACCGACTCCCCCGAGCCCGTGCCCGGCACGTGCGTCACGGTCACCCTCGAGGGCCGTCGTCCGCTGCTGGCCGAGGTCCAGGCCCTCGTGGCGCCGAGCGTGCTGCCCTCGCCGCGCCGGGCGACGTCCGGGCTCGACGGCAGCCGGGTCTCGATGCTCACGGCCGTGCTCGAGCGGCGGGCCCGGGTCAGCATGCGCAACGCCGACATCTACGTCTCGACCGTGGGCGGGGTGCGGGTGAGCGAGCCCGCCACCGACCTCGCCGTCGCGCTCGCGGTGGCCGGCGCCGCCGCCGACCGCGCCCTGGTGCCGCGCACCATCGCCTTCGGCGAGGTCGGGCTGGCCGGCGAGATCCGTCCGGTCGGGGGCGTGCCTCGCCGGCTGTCGGAGGCCGCGCGCCTGGGCTTCACCACCGCCATCGTCCCGGCCGGGGCGCTCGCCGGCGGTGGCCAGCCCGAGGGCATGAAGGTGCTCGAGGTGCCCGACCTGGCCACGGCGGTGCGGGTGGCGACGCTGCGGCCCGTGTGAGCCCGGTGACGATCCGGTGACGACGGGCGCGGCCGCGGCCACGACGCTCGGCGTCGACGGCCCCGCCCGCTACGATCAGGGCACCGCGGGCGCCGGTCGGCGACCCGGTGCCAGCACGACGTCAGCAGCACGACCACCGGCGCGGCAGGGGATGCACGTGGCGATCGCAGAGCCGAACGAGGACGAGCTCCTGCGCTCGACGCTGGCCGCGGCCGCCCCCGGCACCCTGCTGCGCGACGGCCTCGAGCGGATCCTGCGCGGCCGCACCGGCGCCCTGATCGTCCTCGGCAACGACCGCACGGTCGAGAGCATGTCGAGCGGCGGCTTCCCGCTCGACGTCGAGTTCTCGCCGACCCGCCTGCGCGAGCTGGCCAAGATGGACGGCGCGATCGTGTGCGACCGCGAGGCGGCGCGCATCCTGCGGGCCAGCACGCAGCTGCTGCCCGACCCGTCGATCGAGACCGTCGAGTCCGGCACCCGGCACCGCACCGCCGAGCGCGTCGCCAAGCAGACCGGCTACCCGGTGATCGCCGTCAGCCAGTCGATGCGCATCATCGCGCTCTACGTCGGCAACCGCCGGCACGTGCTCGAGGACTCCAGCGCGATCCTGTCGCGGGCCAACCAGGCGCTCGCCACGCTCGAGCGCTACAAGCTGCGCCTCGACGAGGTCACCGGCACCCTGTCGGCCCTCGAGATCGAGGACCTCGTCACCGTGCGCGACGTCGCCGCCGTCGTCCAGCGGCTCGAGATGGTCGGCCGGATCAGCGACGAGATCGCGGGCTACGTGATCGAGCTGGGCAGCGACGGCCGCCTGCTGACGCTGCAGCTCGAGGAGCTGATCGGCGGCGTCGGCCCCGACCGCACGCTGGTGATCCGCGACTACCTCGAGCCGGACGCCGGCGAGGCCGAGATCGACGCCATGCTGGCCGGGCTGGCCCAGCTGTCGTCCACCGACCTGCTCGACCTGGCGTCGGTCGCCCGGCTGATGGGCTACAGCGTCGTCGGCGACGCGCTCGACGCCGCGGTCAGCCCGCACGGCTACCGCCTGCTGTCGAAGGTCCCGCGCCTGCCCGGGGCCATCGTCGACCGCCTGGTCGAGCACTTCGGCAGCCTGCAGAAGCTGCTCGCCGCCGGCCTGGAGGACCTCCAGGCCGTCGACGGCGTCGGCGAGGGCCGCGCTCGCGCCGTCCGCGAGGGCCTGTCGCGCCTGGCCGAGTCGAGCATCCTCGAGCGCTACGTCTGACCCCGTCGTGCCCGACCGCCCGACCCGCGCGGCGGCCGACCTCGTCGAGCCGCTGCTGCGCTGGTACGACCAGCACGCGCGCGACCTGCCGTGGCGCACCGCCGAGCGCACCCCGTGGGGCGTGCTCGTCAGCGAGGTGATGCTGCAGCAGACGCCGGTGGTGCGGGTCGAACCGGTCTGGCACGCCTGGATGCGCCGCTGGCCGACCCCGGCCGCCCTGGCCGCCGAGCCGGCAGGCGAGGCGGTGCGCGCCTGGGGCCGGCTCGGCTACCCGCGCCGGGCGCTGCGCCTGCACGCCGCCGCCACCCAGATCACCGAGCGGCACGGCGGGGTGGTGCCGCACGACCACGACGCCCTGCGGGCGCTCGACGGCGTCGGCGAGTACACCGCCGCCGCCGTGGCGACCTTCGCCTTCGGCGGGCGGCACGCCGTGGTCGACACCAACGTGCGCCGGGTGCTGGTGCGCACCCTGGTGGGCGACGCGTACCCCGCCACCGCGCTGACCGCGGCCGAACGCCGGCTGGCCGAGCAGGCCGTGCCGGACGACGACGACCTGGCCCCGCGCTGGGCGATCGCCGTCATGGAGCTCGGCGCCCTGGTCTGCACGGCCCGCGCCCCGCGCTGCCCGGACTGCCCCGTGGCCGACCGGTGCGCCTGGCGGCGGGCCGGGTCGCCGGCGCACGACGGTCCCCCGCGCCGTGGGCAGGCCTGGCACGGCACCGACCGGCAGGTGCGCGGCCGGCTGCTGGCCGTGCTGCGGACGGCCGACGGCGACGTCCGGCGGGCCGAGCTGGTGGCCGCGGTGCCGGACGACGAGCTGCGCGACCCGCGGCAGCGCGACCGCTGCCTGGCCGGGCTGGTCGAGGACGGCCTGGCCGAGCCGGTGCCGCCGGACCGCTTCCGGCTGCCGACCTGATCCCGCGCGGCTCCGACCTGACCCGCGCTGCTCCGACCTGACCTGAGCCCGCGACGCGAGTAGGCTCTCGCGCTTGTGCGCCCCTACCTCGCCTTCGCCTCCGCGGGGTTCGCGCGCTACTCGGCATACCGGGCGGCCAACCTCGCCGGGGCGTTCACCAACACGGTCTTCGGCGTGGTCAAGGCGAGCATCACGACCGCCGCCATCGCCGCCGCCGGCGGCGCGCTGGCCGGCTACGACGCGCGGCAGGGCGCGACCTACGCCTGGATCGTCCAGGGCCTGCTGGCCACCGTCGCGCTGTTCGGCTGGAACGAGCTGGCGCTGCGCATCCGCACCGGGGACGTCGCGGTCGACCTCGCCCGCCCGGTCGACCTGCAGCTGTCGTGGCTGGCCACCGACCTGGGCCGCGCGGCGTTCATGCTGCTGCCCCGCGGCCTGCCCCCGCTGCTCGTCGGCCTGCTCTTCTTCGACGTCGCACTGCCCGGCGCGGTGCTGCCCTACCTGCTGGCGGCGGTGAGCCTGGTGCTCGCCGTGGTGGTGTCGTTCGCCTGCCGCTTCGCCCTCAACCTGGTGGCGTTCTGGCTGCTCGACGTCCGCGGCGCCGTCACGCTGTACGTGGTCGCCAGCAACGTCCTCGCCGGGCTGATCGTCCCGGTGCACTGGTTCCCGGCGTGGATGCGCACGTTCGCCTCGCTCACGCCGTTCCCGTCGATGCTGCAGGCGCCGGTCGACGTCCTGTCCGGCCGCGACACCGGCTGGGCGGCCGTCGAAACCGTTGCGGTGCAGGTGTTCTGGGCAGTCGTGATGCTCGGTGTCGGGCGTCTGGTGCTGGCCCGCGCGACGCGGAAGCTGGTGGTGCAGGGTGGGTGACCTGCACGCGTACCGGGTGCTGCTCGGCTCGCGCCTGCGCTCGCAGACCGCGTACCGCACGAGCTTCGCGCTGGACCTGGCCGGCCAGCTCGGGCTGGCGCTGCTCGAGTTCAGCGAGATCTACGTCATCTTCCACAACGTCGACGTCCTGGGCGGGTTGGACGTCGGCGCCGCGCTGCTGGTGTTCGCGCTGGCCAACGTCGGGTGGTCGCTGGCCGACACCGTCTTCGGCCACATGGACACGCTGCCGACGTTCATCCGCGCCGGGACGCTGGACGCGATGCTGGTGCGGCCGCTGCCGGCGCTGGGCCAGATGATCACCAGCGACCTGTCGCTGCGGCGGTTGGCGCGCACCGCGATGGGCCTGGTCGTGCTGGCCGTCGCGCTGCCGCTGTCGGTCGACAGCTGGACGCCGGCCAAGGTGCTGCTGCTGGTCGTCACGCCGTTCACGGGCGCCCTGATCTACGGTTCGTTGTTCGTGTCGGCCGCGGGCGCGCAGTTCTGGCTGGTCGACGGCTCGGAGCTCACCAACGCGTTCACCTACGGCTCGTCGTACGTCGGCAGCTACCCGGCGAGCGTGCTGAGCCACGCGGTGCGGGTGTTCTTCGCGTTCGTCGTCCCGGCGGCGTTCACGGCCTACCTGCCGGCGCTGGTGCTCACCGGCTCGCCCGGGCCGCCGGGGCTGCCGGCCTGGCTCGGCTGGTGCACACCGGTGATGGCCCTGCTGGCCTGGCTGACGGCGCTGGCCTGGTGGCGGACGGGGTTGCGGCACTACACGGGAGCGGGCGGATGAGCGAGCAGAGCCAGCGGGACGACGAGGTCGTCGCGGTCGAGGGGCTGCGGCGCGAGTTCGTGGTGCGCCGGTCGACCGGTCGCGTGCGACGCGCCAAGCAGGTCGTGAACGCGGTCGACGACGTCACGTTCACGATCCGGGCGGGCGAGTCGGTCGGGTACATCGGCGCCAACGGCGCGGGCAAGTCCACGACGATCAAGATGCTCACCGGGATCCTGGTGCCGACGGCGGGGACGGTGCGCACCTGCGGGCTCGAGCCCGTGCGGCACCGGCGCGAGATCGCGCGCCACGTCGGCGTCGTCTTCGGCCAGCGCAGCCAGCTGTGGTGGGACCTGCCGCTGGTCGAGTCGTTCCGGGTGCTGGCGGCGATCCACGGCCTGCCGGACGGCGCGTGGCAGCGGCGGCGGGACGAGCTCGTGGCCCAGCTCGAGATGGCGGACTTCCTCGAGCAGCCGGTGCGCCAGCTCAGCCTCGGCCAGCGGATGCGCGGCGAGGTCGCGGCCGCGCTGCTGCACCAGCCCCGGCTGGTGGTGCTCGACGAGCCCACCATCGGGCTCGACGTCCTGAGCAAGGAGCGGCTGCGCCAGTTCCTGCGCGAGGAGCGCGCGCAGCACGGCACCACGCTGCTGCTGACGACGCACGACATGGGCGACGTCGAGCGGCTCTGCGACCGCGTGCTCGTCGTCGACCACGGCCGGCTGGCCTACGACGGCACGCTGCCCGGCCTGGTGCAGCGGGTCGGTGCCGAGCGGGTGCTGGTGGTCGACCTGGTCGAGCCGTGGCCCGACCTGGACGACGTGCCCGGCACGCGGCACGTCGGGTCGCAGGGCGACGGGCTGCGCCAACGGCTCGCCTTCGCGCCCGAGGCCACTACTGCGGCAACGGTCCTGGCGGCCGTGACCGCGCGGGTCGAGGTGCGCGACCTGGCGGTCGAGGAGCCGGACGTCGAGGACGTCGTGCGCCGGCTCTACCTCAGCGACCGCGGCTGATCAGCAGCCGGGCACCGACGCGAACCGGTAGCCCTTGGCCGCCAGCCGCGGCAGCGCCCAGCGCAGCGCCGCGACCGTCTGGCTGCGGTTGCCGCCGCCGTCGTGCATCAGCACGATGCGTCCGGGGCGCGCGTCGTGCAGCAGGTGGTGCTCGATCGTCGCGACACCGGGCTTCTCCCAGTCCTCGGTGTCGACGCTCCAGATGACGACCCGCTGGCCCTGCTCGGCCGCGATCCGCCGCACGTGCGCGTCGACGGCGCCGAACGGCGGGCGCAGGCAGGTCGCCGACGGCACGCCCTGCTCGACCTCCTGGCGCAGCTGCGCCAGCGGCAGCTCGGTGAGGTCCTTGTGGTGGCTGGTGTGGTTGCCCACGGCCTGGCCGGCCTGGCGCACCAGCCGGGCGGTGCTGCGGTGCAGCCGCACCTCCATGCCGATCTGGAAGAACGTCGCGCGCGCGTGGTACTTCGCGAGCAGCGCGAGCACCTGCGGCGTCCAGTGCGGGTCGGGCCCGTCGTCGAAGGTCAGGTAGAGGACGCGCCCGCCGTGCACGGCCGAGACGTCCGCGGGCGGCGGCCCCAGCGTCTCGCCGGACGTCGACCCGGACGTCGCCCCGGACGTCGACCCGGACGTCGACCCGGACGTCGGCGTCGACGACGGCGCGCTGCTGGCCGGGGCCGGGTCGTGCTCGGGCTGCGCGACCGGCAGCACGGAGGGCACCCCGACGCCGAGCCGCGGCACGCCGGAGGCCGGGCCGGCCGTGGCCGCCGGGCGGCCGTCGTCCGACCGGTGCTCGTGCACCACGGCCCCGGCCGGGGCGGCCGCGACCGCCCCCAGCGCCAGCACGCCCAGCAGCACCGCCCCCCGAACCCTGCGCACGACCCCTGCTCCCCCTTCAGCTCACCGCTCGGAACCGCCCGCGGCCGGTGGCGCGAGCTCGCGCAGCATCCGGGAGTTTCCCAGGGTGTTCGGCTTGACCCGGTCGAGGTCGAGGAACTCTGCGACCCCCTCATCGTACGAGCGCAGCAGCTCGGCGTAGCCCTCCGGCGTCACCGGCGTGCCGTCGATCTCAACGAACCCGTGCCGGCCGAAGAACGCCACCTCGAAGGTCAGGCAGAACAGCCGCCGGACGCCGAGCTGCTCGGCCCGCTCGACCAGCGCCTCCAGCAGCGCGCCGCCGACGCCGTGCCGGCGGAACCGGCCGTCGACCGCGAGCGTGCGCACCTCGGCCAGGTCGTCCCACAGCACGTGCAGCGCCCCGCACCCGGCGACGACCCCGTCGACCTCGGCGACGACGAACTGCTGCAGGCCCTCGTAGTAGGCCACCGCGTCCTTGCTCACCAGAACCCGGTCGCGGGCGAGCGGCTCGACGAGCGTGCGGATGGCGCGGACGTCGTCGGTGCGCGCCGCGCGCACCTGCACGCCCGCCCTGGCGGCGTCCGGACCCATGCCGCCCATCATGCCGTTCCCTCCGCGTTGCTGGACGGCCTCACCCGTACACTTCCGCAGCGTGGACCACGGTCGGCGCAGCAGCAGCACCCCGCACGCGGGCGCCCCGACGCTGGAGTCGGTGGCCGCCCTCGCGGGGGTCTCGCGCGCGACGGCCGGCCGGGTGCTGTCGGGCTCGCCGCGGGTCAGCGAGCACGCGAGCAAGGCGGTGCTGGACGCGGCCCGCGAGCTCTCGTACGTCACGAACCGCGCGGCGCGCTCGCTGGTCACCCGGCGCAGCGACTCGGTCGCCTTCGTCGTGGCCGAGGACGAGGCCCGCGTCTTCGCCGACCCCTTCTTCCCGGCCGTGCTGCGCGGCGCCCACCAGGTGCTCGCCGACGCCGAGCTGCAGCTGGTGTTCGTCGTGCTGTCGACGCCGGCCGAGCACGAGCAGTTCTTCCGGTTCGCCGCGGGCGGCCACGTCGACGGCGCGATCTTCGTCTCGCTGCACGGCGACGACCCGCTGCCGCGCCGGCTGCGCGAGGTGGGCGTGCCGAGCGTCCTGACCGGCCGTCCCTACCGCGCGGACGACGACACCCCGCACGTCGACGCCGACAACGTGGGCGGGGCCCGGCTCGCCACGCAGGCGCTGCTCGCCGCGGGCTGCCGCCGGGTGGCCACCATCGCCGGGCCGCTCGACATGCCGGCGTCGCAGGACCGCCTGGCCGGCTTCGAGGCCGAGCTCGAGCAGGCCGGCGTCCGGACCGCGCGCGCCCGGGTGACGCACGGCGACTTCACGACCGAGAGCGGCTACCAGGCGATGCGCCGGCTGCTGCGCGCCACGAGCGCGCCCGACGGCGTGTTCGTCGCCAACGACTCGATGGCGGTCGGGGCGCTGCGCGCGCTGCGCGAGGCCGGGCTCGACGTCCCGGGCCAGGTCAAGGTCGTGGGCTTCGACGACAGCCCGGTGGCCGCCGCCTCGCACCCCGCGCTGACGACGGTGCGGCAGCCGACCGAGCAGCTCGGGCGCGAGCTCGCGCTGCTCGTCACCGGCCTGGCCGCCCGCACCACGACGCCGCGCTCGCTGGTGCTGCCGACCGAGCTCGTCACCCGGGCCACCTGCTGATCGCCGTGCCGCTCCTTGACACCACCGCCCGCCGTGCCGGACGATCGAGACCTGTGAGAGCGCTCTCACGCGCTTCTCGCGGCCGGACCCGCCACGCAGGCCTCGTCCAGCGCGTCGAGCACCCCGTCGGCGGCGGCTCCCCCGCCCCGCGCGGGGCGGGGGAGCCACACGGCCGCCGCACCACGCCAGCCTCCCGAGGAGCACCGTGACCACCACCTCGCCCGACACCGGGTCGACCACCTCGCCCGCCCGCACCTTCCCGGCCGGTTTCGGCTGGGGCTCGGCGACCGCGAGCTACCAGATCGAGGGCGCGGTGGCCGAGGACGGGCGCACCCCGTCGATCTGGGACACCTTCAGCCGCACGCCCGGCGCGGTGCTCGGCGGCGACACCGGTGACGTGGCCGACGACCACTACCACCGGTTCCGCGAGGACGTCGCGATCATGCGCGAGCTCGGCCTGACCACGTACCGGTTCTCGGTGGCCTGGCCGCGGATCACGCCGCACGTCGGCCCGGACGCCCTCGGGCCGGTCAACGAGGCGGGCCTCGACTTCTACCGCGCGCTCGTCGACGAGCTGGTCGGCGCGGGCATCGAGCCGGCCGTCACGCTGTACCACTGGGACCTGCCGCAGGCGCTCGAGGACGCGGGCGGCTGGACCGACCGCCGTACCGCCGAGCGCTTCGCCGAGTACGCCGCCGTCGTGGCCGAGGCGCTCTCGCCCGACGTCCGGACCTTCATCACGCTGAACGAGCCGTGGTGCTCGGCCTACCTCGGCTACGCCAGCGGCGTCCACGCACCCGGTCGCCAGGACCCGGCCGCGGCGCTCGCCGCCGTGCACCACCTCAACCTCGCCCACGGCCTGGGGGCGGCCGCCGTCCGCGCGGCCGCGCCCGGTGTGAAGATCGGCCTCACGCTCAACCTGGCCTGGGTGCACACGCCGGACGGCGCGGGCTGGGGTCCCGAGGTCGAGGCCGCGCGCGAGGGCGACCTGGACGCCGTGCGGCGCGTCGACGGGCTGCAGAACCGCGTCTTCCTCGACCCGGTCATGCGCGGGAGCTACCCGGCCGACGTCCAGCAGGACACCGCCGCCGCCACCGACTGGTCGTTCGTCCAGGACGGCGACCTCGACCTGGTGCACCAGGTGCCCGACGTCCTGGGGCTGAACTACTACTCGCCCACCGTCGTCCGGCACTGGGACGGCACCGGCGAGCGCGAGACCGCCGACGGGCACGACCCCAAGGCCGGCACGCCGTGGATCGCCTGCGAGGACGTCGAGTTCCCCGCCCAGAGCGGCCAGCACACCGACATGGGCTGGCCGGTCGACCCGGTCGGCATGACCGAGCTGCTGCTGCGCCTGCACCGTGAGCACCCCGGCACCGAGCTGATGGTGACCGAGAACGGCGCGGCCTTCCCCGACGTCCTGGTGAGCGAGGACGACGGGCCGGCCGTGCACGACGCCGACCGGATCGGCTACCTGCACGCCCACCTCGGCGCCGTGCTCGACGCGGTCGAGGCCGGCGCTCCGGTGACGGGCTACTTCCTGTGGTCGCTGCTCGACAACTTCGAGTGGTCGTACGGGTACTCCAAGCGGTTCGGCATCGTCCACGTCGACTACGCCACCCAGGCGCGCACCCCGAAGGACAGCGCGCGCTGGTACTCGGCCGTCGTCCGCTCCGGGGGCACGCTCCCCGCCGGCTGAGGTCAAGGTGGGGCCGCGAGGTGCCGACGCCACGGGGTGACGCCGGTACCGAGCGGAGGGGACGCGGTGGACGACGAGCTGCGCGCCTACGAGCAGGCGTACCGGTTGCTCGAGGCCGTGCAGGACGACGAGCCCGAGGCCGCGGAGGCCGAGCTGCTGCTCGCGCTGCGCCGCGCCCGTGAGCGGGGCTGGACCCACGTCGAGCTGGTGCTGCTCCTGGTGCGCTGCGCGCACGGCCTGACCCACCACCCCGGCCGCAGCACCTGGGAGCACGTCGAGGAGCTGCTGGCCGGCGCCCGCCGCGCCGGCGCACCCGCGCTCGAGGCCGCCGGCCTGGGCGTGCGGGCCGTGCTGGCCGGCCTGGACGGCGACACCGCCACCCTGCTCACCGACGCCGCCGAGGCGCAGGTGCTGCTCGAGGCCGACGGCCTGCCCGCCGCCGACCGCAGCACGGCGTACGTCGTGGTGGCGGCCGCCTACAACAGCCTGCGGCTGTGGGAGCTCGTCGACGACCTGTACGACCGGGCCGAGCGCTGCGACCGCGACGACCTGACCGCCGCCCAGCGCGGCGCCATCGCCGTCGACCGGGTGATCGTGCGGTTGGAGTGGTCGATGGCGCTGGCCGAGGTCGGCGACGAGGTCGGGGCGCTGCACCAGCTCGCGCGCGCCCGGCGGGCCGTCGACGTCGGGCGCGAGACCCCGATGCCGCGGCTGTGGTCGCGCGTCGTCCACGCCGGCGGCGAGATGGTCGACCTGCTCGCCGACCCCGCCCCGCTGCGGCACGAGACCGCGGTCGAGGCGGCGGTGGCCGAGCTGCGCGAGGCGGGCGACCAGGAGCTGCTCCCCCTGCTCGAGGCGTCCTGGGCGCTGGCGCTGCACCGCGGCGGCCACCACCGCCGGGCCGCCCGTGTCGCGCGCCGGCTCGACGTGGGCACCTCGCCGTCGTCCGGCGGCTCAACCGTTCCCGCGTGGGTGCAGGCGCTGGTGCTGCGGGGTCGTCGTCCGAGCCGCCGGCTGCGCGCGCAGGCCGCCTACGCCGAGCGCCTCGCCGCTGCCCGCTGGGCCGCGCGCCGCGCCGTGCTCGACGCCGCCACCTCGCAGGTCGAGGTGGCCCGGCGCCGCACCGAGCGCGAACGGCTGCTGCTCGACGCGACCACCGACGCCCTCACCGGGCTGCGAAACCGCCGGGTCTTCGACGGCTGGCTCGACGGCACGGCGCCGCACGACCAGCGCGGCGGCCTGCTGCTGGTCGACCTCGACGACTTCAAGGAGGTCAACGACCAGCACGGCCACGGCGTCGGCGACGAGGTGCTGCGCCTGGTCGGCCGCAGCATCACCGCGGTGCTGCGACCCGGCGACGTGGGCCTGCGGCTGGGCGGCGACGAGTTCGCGGTCGTCGTCCCGCACGCCGACGACCTCGGCGAGCTGGTCGAGCGGGTGCGCGCCCTGCGGCTGCGCCTGGGCCAGCAGAGCTGGGAGTCGCTGACGCCCGGTCGCGCGCTCACGATCTCGGCCGGCGTCGGCTGGGCCGGGCCGGCCGAGCGCCCCGCGGTCGACCGCACCGCGCTGTACCGCGCCGCGGACGACGACCTGTACGTCACCAAGCGCGCGCGGGTGCCGAGCGGCACCTGACCCACGCTCCCAGCCAGCGACGACGAAGGGCGGGACCCCGTGGGGGTCCCGCCCTTCGTGGTGCCAGGCCGTCGTCAGCCCGTGCGAACGGCGGTCAGCCGTCCTGGACGTCGCCCAACTCGCCGAGGTCGACCGGTGCGGACGAGGCCGCGGGCGTCGCGGGCGCTCCGACCGTGGCCGGCTCGGGGACGGCGGTCTTCGGCGTGCCCTGGAAGGTGAAGGCGCGCTCCTTGCCCTCGCCCTCGACGTCGACCAGGACGATCGAGCCCGCCTTCAGCTCGCCGTACAGGATCTTCTCGGACAGCACGTCCTCGACGTCGCGCTGGATCGTGCGACGCAGCGGGCGCGCGCCGAGCACCGGGTCGTAGCCCTTCTCGGCGAGCAGCACCTTGGCCGCGGGCGTGAGCTCGATGCCCATGTCCTTGTCCTTGAGGCGCTCGTCGAGCTTGGCCAGCATCAGGTCGACGATCTGGATGATCTCGTCCTGCGTCAGCTGCGGGAACACGATGGTGTCGTCGACGCGGTTGAGGAACTCCGGGCGGAAGTGCGTCTTCAGCTCGTCGTTGACCTTGGCCTTCATCCGCTCGTAGCCGGTGGAGGTGTCGGAGCCGGACGAGAAGCCGACGCCCTGGCCCTTGCTGATGTCCCGGGTGCCGAGGTTCGTCGTCATGATGATGACGGTGTTCTTGAAGTCGACCATCCGGCCCTGGCTGTCGGTCAGGCGACCGTCCTCCAGGATCTGCAGCAGCGAGTTGAAGATGTCCGGGTGGGCCTTCTCGACCTCGTCGAACAGCACGACCGAGAACGGCTTGCGCCGCACCTTCTCGGTGAGCTGGCCGCCCTCCTCGTACCCGACGTAGCCGGGCGGGGAGCCGAACAGCCGCGAGACGGTGTGCTTCTCGCTGAACTCGCTCATGTCGAGCTGGATCAGCGAGTCCTCGTCGCCGAACAGGAACTCGGCGAGCGTCTTGGCCAGCTCGGTCTTCCCGACGCCGGTGGGGCCGGCGAAGATGAACGAGCCGCCAGGACGGCGCGGGTCCTTCAGGCCGGCCCGGGTGCGGCGGATCGCCTGCGACAGCGCCTTGATGGCGTCGTCCATGCCGACGATGCGCTTGTGCAGCTCGTCCTCCATGCGCAGCAGGCGCGAGGACTCCTCCTCGGTCAGCTTGAAGACCGGGATGCCCGTGGCGGTGGCGAGGACCTCGGCGATCAGCTCCTCGTCGACCTCGGCGACGACGTCCATGTCGCCGGCCTTCCACTGCTTCTCGCGCTCGCCCTTCTCACCGAGCAGGCGCTTCTCGGTGTCGCGCAGGGCGGCGGCCTTCTCGAAGTCCTGCGCGTCGATCGCGGACTCCTTCTCGCGGCGGGTGGCCGCAATGCGCTCGTCGAACTCGCGCAGGTCCGGCGGGGCGGTCATCCGGCGGATGCGCAGCCGCGCGCCCGCCTCGTCGATCAGGTCGATCGCCTTGTCGGGCAGGAACCGGTCGTTGATGTACCGGTCGGCCAGCGTCGCGGCGCCGACCAGCGCGCCGTCCGTGATCGAGACGCGGTGGTGCGCCTCGTAGCGGTCGCGCAGGCCCTTGAGGATCTCGATGGTGTGCGCGAGGTTGGGCTCGGCCACCTGGATCGGCTGGAACCGGCGCTCGAGCGCGGGGTCCTTCTCGATGTACTTGCGGTACTCGTCGAGCGTGGTGGCGCCGATGGTCTGCAGCTCGCCGCGGCTCAGCATCGGCTTGAGGATGCTGGCGGCGTCGATCGCGCCCTCGGCTGCGCCCGCCCCGACGAGGGTGTGGATCTCGTCGATGAACAGGATGATGTCGCCGCGGGTGCGGATCTCCTTCAGCACCTTCTTCAGGCGCTCCTCGAAGTCACCGCGGTAGCGGCTGCCGGCGACGAGCGCGCCGAGGTCGAGCGTGTAGATCTGCTTGTCCTTCAGCGTCTCGGGCACCTCGCCCTTGACGATCCCCTGGGCCAGGCCCTCGACGACGGCGGTCTTGCCGACGCCGGGCTCGCCGATGAGGATCGGGTTGTTCTTGGTGCGGCGGCTCAGCACCTGCATGACCCGCTCGATCTCCTTCTCACGCCCGATGACCGGGTCGAGCTTGCCCTCGCGGGCGCCCTGCGTGAGGTTGCGGCCGAACTGGTCGAGCACGAGCGAGCCGGACGGCGTGCCCTCGGCGGGGCCGGTGGCCGCGGGCTCCTTGCCCTGGTAGCCGCTCAGCAGCTGGATGACCTGCTGACGGACGCGGTTGAGGTCGGCGCCGAGCTTGACGAGGACCTGGGCGGCGACGCCCTCGCCCTCGCGGATCAGGCCGAGCAGGATGTGCTCGGTGCCGATGTAGTTGTGGCCGAGCTGCAGCGCCTCGCGCAGGCTCAGCTCGAGGACCTTCTTGGCGCGCGGGGTGAAGGGGATGTGGCCGGAGGGCGCCTGCTGGCCCTGGCCGATGATCTCCTGCACCTGCTCGCGCACGGCGTCGAGCGAGATGCCCAGGCTCTCCAGAGCCTTGGCGGCGACGCCCTCGCCCTCGTGGATCAGCCCGAGCAGGATGTGCTCGGTGCCGATGTAGTTGTGGTTGAGCATCCGCGCCTCTTCCTGCGCGAGCACCACCACACGTCGGGCCCGGTCGGTGAACCTCTCGAACATCTGCATTCTCCTCGCGAGCGGTTTGGCAGGAGCGGGGCTCTCCCCTCCCTCGCCACGTCGATGCTATCCCCGTGGTACGACACCGACCTGTTCGCGGCCCACATCGTGACCTCACGGACACCTGCACGGCCCAGACCTGCGTCTGATCGGCTCAACGTCGCCCGGACCTGAGCGTGTTCCGCCGATCCGCTCGCGTTCGCCCTGCGCGCAATCCCCAGGCCTCAGGCGTCGAGGCCGCGGACGTCGTCAGAGCGCCGTGCCGCCCACGCCGCCACCTCGGCTCGCGCGGCGCCCAGCGGACCCTGCTCGAGCCGATCGCCGTCCTCCCAGTCCGCGGTCCAGCCGTCGTCCAGATCGGTGACGTGCACGACGCCACGGCGGCCGAGCACGGCTGAAAGGTCGTCGAGCGCGGACAGCACGCGCTGGACGTCGTCCCACCGATCCGGGTGGTCGGCCAGAGACTCCAAGGCTACCCGCAGGAGCGGGACGTGCTCGTCGCACAGCGCGAAGGACTCAGGGACCGTCTCGCGCAGGCGTGCGGCGCGGGCGTGGTCGCCGCTCGCGTCGAGCCGGTCCGCGATCGCCAGACGCGGTCCTCGAGTACGAAACGTCGAGGATTCACTCTCCAAGGGTTGCACGTGGTTGTCACGGCCCGCAGCCCTTGGAGAGCAGGTCTAGCCCTGCACAACGTGGTCAACAGCAGGAAGGGCCCGGAGGGTCAGGCGGACTTCTTGGTCGCGGTCTTCTTGGCGGTCGTGGCCTTCTTCGTCGCCGTCTTCTTGGCGGCGGTCTTCTTCGCGGCGGTCTTCTTGGCCGTCGTCTTCTTGGCCGCGGTCTTCTTGGCCGCGGTCTTCTTGGCGGCCGGCTTCTTCTCCTCGGACGCCGGTGCGTCGGACGACGCCGAGCCCGAGCCGCCCGCGCGCCGGTCCTTGGCCGCGTCGACCGAGCGCTGCAGCGCGGCCATCAGGTCGAGCACCTGCCCGCGGTCGCCGGACGACGACGTCCCCTCGGCCGGGAGCTTGGCGCTCTCGCCCTTGTCGAGCTTGGCCTCGACCAGCGCCGTCACGGCGTCGCGGTAGTCGTCGTCGAACTCGTCCGGGTCGTAGTCGCCCGCCATCGAGTCGATCAGCGAGGAGGCCATGGCCAGCTCCTGCGGCCGCAGGTCCTCGACGTCGCCGAGGGTGTCGAAGTCGGCGGCACGGATCTCGTCCGGCCACAGCATCGTCTGCAGCACGATGACGTCGTCGCGCACCCGCAGCACCGCGAGCGTCGAGCGATTGCGGATCGCGACGTGCACCAGCGCCATGCGGTCGGAGGCCTTGAGCGCCTCGCGCAGCAGCGCGTACGGCTTGACGCCGGACTTCTCGGGCTCGAGGTAGTAGCTCTTCTCGAGCAGCATGGGGTCGATCTGCTCGGAGGGCACGAAGCGCTCGACGTCGATCTCGCGGCTGCCGCTGACGGGCAGCTCGGCGAGGTCCTCGTCGGACAGGACGACGAGCTCGCCCTCGGGCGACTCGTACCCCTTGGCGATGTCGTCGTACGCGACCTCCTCGCCGCACACCTGGCACACGCGCTTGTAGCGGATGCGGCCGCCGTCCTTGCGGTGCACCTGGTGGAACGAGAGGTCGTGGCTCTGCGTGGCGGTGAACATCTTCACCGGCACGTTGACGAGGCCGAACGAGACGGCGCCCTTCCACATCGCCCGCATGGCCCGCTCCTCCCGGTCGACGGCGGTGCCGGACGGCTCTGCCGAGGTGTCCCTGCACGACGCTACAGGCATCATGGGCCCCGTGCGCCCCATGCTCGCGACTCCAGCGGCGCCGGGATCCCGGCCGCCGGAGGGCGACGCGTGGGTGCACGAGGTCAAGTGGGACGGCATGCGGATGCTCGCCGAGGTCACCGACGGCCGCCTGCGGCTGACCTCGCGCACCGAGTCCGACGTCACCGCCGCCTTCCCCGAGCTCGCCGGGCTGGCCGAGGTCATGGCCGACGGCCTGCTGGACGGCGAGGTCGTGGCCATCGTCGACGGACGCCCCGACTTCGGCGCGCTGGCCGAGCGCTGGCACGTGCGCGAGGCGCGCCGGGCCGCCGCCCTGGCCGAGCGCTTCCCGGTCTCGTACGTCGTCTTCGACGTCATGCGCCTGTACGGCGTGCCGCTGGTCGGCCGGGCCTTCGACGAGCGCCGGCACACCCTCGAGCGGCTCGACCTCGGCGACCCGGCCGACGCGCACTGGCAGGTGCCGGGCGTGTTCGACGACGGCGCCGTGCTGCTGGAGGCCACCCGCGAGAGCGGCCTCGAGGGCGTCGTCAGCAAGCGCCGCGCGTCGACGTACCAGCCCGGACGACGCAGCCGCGACTGGGTCAAGCGCGCGCACCGCAGCAGCCAGACCTGCGTGGTGGGCGGGTGGCGCCCGCAGACCGGGACGACGTCCACGCCGGCGTCCCTGCTCGTCGGCCTGCCGGACGGCGCGGGCGGGCTGACGTTCCTCGGCAAGGTCGGCTCGGGCATCGGGCCGACCGCGAGCGCCGACCTGACCCGCCGGCTCGGACCGCTGGCCACCGGGGCGTCGCCGTTCACCAGCGAGGTGCCGGCGGTCGACCAGCGCGGCACGTCGTGGGTGCGACCCGAGCTGTGCGTCGAGGTCGAGCACCTCGGCTACGGCAGCGGCGGGCGCCTGCGCCAGCCCGCGTTCCGCGGCGTGCGCACCGACGTCACCCCCGAGGAGCTGCGCCGTGAGCCCTGACCGCCGCGAGCCCCCCGACCCGGCCGACGCCCACGAGGCGCAGGTCGAGATCGACGGGCACCGGCTGCGGCTGCGCAACCTCGACAAGGTGCTCTACCCCGAGGCGGGCACCACCAAGGCCGAGATCATCGACTACTACGCGCGGGTGGCGCCGGCCCTGCTGCCGATGCTGGCCGACCGCCCGGTGAGCCGGTTCCGCTGGCCCAACGGCACGGGCGCGGCGTCGTTCGTCGAGAAGGCCGTGCCGGCCGGCACGCCGCGCTGGGTGCGCACGGTCACCCTGCCGGTGCCGGGCTCGACGAAGAAGGACCGCGGCACCATCGAGTACCCGCTGGTCGACGGCCTCGCACCGCTGGCGTGGCTGGCCAACCTGGCCGCGCTCGAGCTGCACGTGCCGCAGTGGACCGTCGGTCCGCGCGGCGGCGCGCACGACCCCGACCGGCTGGTGGTGGACCTCGACCCGGGCGCGCCGGCCGCGCTGCCCGAGTGCGCGGAGGTGGCGCTGCTGGTGCGCGAGCGCCTCGCGGCCGACGGGCTGACCTGCGTGCCGGTGACCAGCGGCAGCAAGGGGCTGCAGCTGTACGCCCCGCTGTCGGGAGAGCAGGACTCCGACGTGGTGCGCGAGTACGCCCGGCTGCTGGCCGAGGAGCTGGCCGGCGGTCACCGCTCGAAGGTCGTGTCGTCGATGAGCAAGGCGGTGCGGCCGGGCAAGGTGCTGCTCGACTGGAGCCAGAACCACGCCGCCAAGACGACGATCTGCCCCTACTCGTTGCGGGGGCGGGCGCAGCCGAACGTCGCCGCGCCGCGCACGTGGGACGAGGTCGAGGACGCCGGGAGCCTGGCCCAGCTGCCGTTCTGGGAGGTGCTGGACCGGCTCGAGGACCTGCGCCACGTCACCGACGGCATGCTGGAGAAGGGCCCCCGGGTCCCGACGTAGAGCCCGAGGTCGGGGTGACCGGGCCGCGGCTCAGTGGGCCTTGTCGTAGGCCTCGCGGACGGCGGCCGAGATGCGGCCGCGCTCGCTGACCTGGTGCCCGTGGGACTTGGCCCACTCGCGGATGGCGGCGACGTCCTCGCCGGACGCCGAGCGGCGGGCCGCCGTGGTGCGGGCCGAGCCGCTGCGGGCGCTGCGCCCGGTGACCTTGCGGGCGTTGCCCACCCACACGGCGAGCGCGTCGCGGAGCTTGGCGGCGTTCTTGTCGTTGAGGTCGATCTCGTAGGAGACGCCGTCGAGGCCGAACGTCACCGTCTCGGCCGCGTCACCGCCGTCGAGGTCGTCGATCAGCACGACCTGAACCTTCTGCGCCATTTCTTCGCCGCCCGCTCTCGTGTCGAGAAAATGTGCCGCGAAATGCGTTCGCGACGTCCGGGACGAAGTATTTCGGCGCCAAGATCATCTGTCAAAACAATGCGCGGCAGAAATGCCGGGGAATTCTCAGGACGACGGGTGCGCGGCCTGCTCGTCCTGCTGCTTCTCCCAGCGGGCCTGGGCCGCGCGCTCGCGCCGGTCGCCCAGGAGCATGGCCCGCACGGCGACGACGAACAGGAACAGCACGCCCGCCGACGGGACGAGCGCGAGCAGGGCCTTGACCATGGACGACAGGGTACGCGGCGCCGCTCGGTCAGCTCGGCAGCGGCTTGACCAGCGGGAACAGGATGGTGTCGCGCAGGCCCAGGCCGGTCAGGGCCCGCAGCAGCCGGTCGACGCCCATGCCCTGCCCGCCGGTCGGCGGCAGGGCGTACTCCATGGCGCGCAGGAAGTCCTCGTCCAGGCGCATGGCCTCCTCGTCGCCGAGCGCGGCCAGCTTGGCCTGCTCCTCGAAGCGGTGGCGCTGCACGACGGGGTCGACCAGCTCGGAGTAGCCCGTGGCGAGCTCCATGCCGCGCACGTACAGGTCCCACTTCTCGGTGACGCCCGGCTCGCTGCGGTGGTCGCGGGTGAGCGGCGTGGTCTCGACCGGGAAGTCGCGCACGAAGGTGGGCGCCACGAGGTGGTCGCCGACCAGGTGCTCCCACAGCTCCTCGACGAGCTTGCCGTGGCCGAAGTGGGCGGGGTCGACGTCCAGGCCGAGGCGCTCGGCGTGCCCGCGCAGCTCGGCGACCGACGTCTGCGGCGTGACCGCCTCGCCGAGCGCGTCCGAGAGCGAGCCGTACATCGTGAGCGCGGTCCACTCGCCGCCGAAGTCGTACTCGGTGCCGTCGGCCAGCGTCGCGACGTGCGAGCCGTGCACGACCTCGCACGCGTTCTGCACGAGCACGCGCGTCAGCTCGGCGACGGTGTCGTAGTCGCCGTACGCCTCGTAGAACTCGAGCATCGAGAACTCGGGGCTGTGGGTGGCGTCGGCGCCCTCGTTGCGGAAGTTCCGGTTGATCTCGAAGACCTTCTCGAGCCCGCCGACCGCGGCGCGCTTGAGGAACAGCTCGGGCGCGATCCGCAGGTACAGGTCGATGTCGTAGGCGTTCATGTGGGTCGTGAACGGGCGGGCCGCCGCGCCGCCGTGCAGCGTCTGCAGCATCGGCGTCTCGATCTCGACGAACCCGCGCTCGTGGAACGTCTCGCGCAGGCTGCGGACGACGCCCGCGCGGTGCCGCACCATGTCGCGCGCCGCCGGACGCACGATGAGGTCGGCGTAGCGCTGGCGCACGCGCACGTCCTCGGCGAGCTCGGCGCCCTCGTGCAGGTTCGGCAGCGGGCGCAGCGCCTTGGCGGCCAGCTGCCACGCGTCGGCCATGACGCTCAGCTCGCCGCGCCGGCTCGAGATCACCCGCCCGTGCACGAAGACGTGGTCGCCGAGGTCGACGTCCGCCTTCCAGGCTGCGAGCGCGTCCTCGCCGACCTCGGCCAGGCTGAGCATCGCCTGCAGGCGGGTGCCGTCGCCCTCCTGCAGCGTGGCGAAGCAGAGCTTGCCGGTGTTGCGCACGAAGACCACGCGGCCGGTGACGCCCACGACGTCGTCGGTCTCGGCGCCGGTCTCGAGGTCGGCGTGGGCCGCGCGCACCTCGGCCAGCGTGTGCGTGCGCGGCACCCCCACCGGGTAGGGCTCGACGCCCTCGGCCAGCAACCGCTCGCGCTTGGCCCGGCGCACCCGCATCTGCTCGGGGACGTCGTCCTCGACGGGGGCGGGCGGCGGCTGCTCGGTCACCCGCGGAACCCTACCGAGCACCGCGCGCCCCCGGCGAAGGGGTTCAGGCGAGGTCGAGGGCGAGGTCGAGCACGGGGCTGGAGTGGGTGAGCGCGCCGACCGAGAGGAAGTCGACGCCGGTCTCGCCGTACTCGCGGGCCCGCTCGAGGGTCAGCCCGCCGGTGCCCTCCACCTCGACCCGGTCGGGCGTCGCGGCGCGCACGGCCTGGACCGTCTCGCGCAGCAGCGCGGGCGTCATGTTGTCGCACAGCAGGAACCGCGCGCCGGCGTCGACGGCCTCCAGCGCCTCGGCGACCGTGGTCACCTCGACCTGCACGTCGACGTCCGGGTAGCGGGCGCGCACGGCCTCGTACGCCGCGCGCACCGAGCCGGCCGCGAGCTTGTGGTTGTCCTTCACCATCGCGACGTCGTAGAGGCCCATGCGCTTGTTGGTGCCTCCGCCGCAGCGCACCGCGTACTTCTCGAGCGCGCGCAGCCCGGGCGTGGTCTTGCGGGTGTCGAGGACCGTGGCACCGGTGCCCTCGAGCTCGTCCGCCCAGCGCCGGGTGTGGGTGGCCACCCCCGACATCCGGCACACCAGGTTGAGCGCCGTGCGCTCGCCGACGAGCAGCACCTGCGTGGTGCCCCGCGCCTCGACCAGCACGTCGCCGCGACGCACGCGGTCGCCGTCGGCCGCTCGCAGCGAGACCTCCACCGGCGCGACCCCGAGCCGGCGCGCGACGTCGTCCCAGACCAGGCCGAAGACCGCGAGCCCGGCCACGACGCCGTCGGCCCGGGCGACGACGTGGGCCACGGACTGCTGCTCGAGCGGGATCGTGGCGGACGACGTGACGTCTACGCCGTCCGGACCGCCGAGGTCCTCGTCGAGCGCCCGCCGGACGACGTCCCGCACCGCGTCGGGGTCGAGCCCGGCCGCTCGCAGCTGCTCGTCGCTCACGCGCTGGCCTCCTGGGGCTCGTCGACCGGGGCGTACTCGACGACCACGGCGCCGTCGTCCCCGAGGTGGCTGGTGAGGTGACCGCGCCAGCGCGCGTCGTCGCGCTCGGGGTGGTCCGAGCGCAGGTGGCCGCCGCGGGTCTCCTCGCGCCGGGCCGCGACCTCGGTCAGCAGCGAGCCGACCTGGTGCAGGTTGGTGGTCTCCCACGCGGCTGCCGTCGGCTCGGACGTCGTGCGGCCGGCGAGCGTCGCGAGCTCGGAAGCGGTGCGGCGCAACGAGTCTGCGCTGCGCAGCGCCCCCGCGCCGGACGTCATGGTCAGCTGGACGTCGAGCCGCGCGGCCGGGTCGAGCAGCGTGGGCTCGGTGTCGGGCGCGGCCGGCACGGTCGGCGGCAGCTCTCCGGCGGCGAGCCGGTCGGTGAGGTCGTCGGCGATGCGGTGCGCGAACACCAGCCCCTCGAGCAACGAGTTGGAGGCGAGCCGGTTGGCGCCGTGCACGCCCGAGCAGGCGACCTCGCCGCACGCGTACAGGCCCTCGATCGAGGTGCGCCCGCGCAGGTCGGTGGCCAGCCCGCCGCTCGCGTAGTGCTGGGCCGGCGCGACCGGCAGCAGCTCGGTGGCCGGGTCGAAACCCAGCTCGCGGCAGCGCTCGACGATCGAGGGAAAGCGCTTCTCGAGGAACTCGCGGCCCAGGTGCCGCGCGTCCAGGAACACGTGGTCGGTGCCCGTCGTCCGCATCCGGTCGACGATCGCGCGCGAGACGACGTCGCGCGGCGCGAGGTCCGCCAGCTCGTGCACGCCGGCCATGAACCGCACGCCCTCGGCGTCGACGAGCACCGCGCCCTCGCCGCGCACGGCCTCGCTGATCAGCGGCTGCTGGCCGTGCGAGCCGGCGCCGAGCCAGAGCACCGTCGGGTGGAACTGCACGAACTCCAGGTCGCGCACCGCAGCCCCCGCGCGCAGCCCGGCCGCCACGCCGTCGCCGGTGGCGACCGAGGGGTTGGTGGTCGAGGAGTAGACCTGCCCGAGACCGCCGGTGGCCAGGACGACGGCCCGCGCCATCGCCGCGCCGACGCCGTCGCGCTGGCCCTCGCCGAGCACGTGCAGCGTGACGCCGCAGGCCCGGCCGGACGCGTCCTGCAGCAGGTCGACGACCATGGCGTGCTCGACGACCTCGATGCCCGGGTCGTGCCGCACCGCCTCGAGCGCGGCGATCAGCGCGCGCGAGATCTCCTTGCCCGTGGCGTCGCCGCCGGCGTGCGCGATCCGGTCGCGGTGGTGGCCGCCCTCGCGGGTCAGCGCGATCTCGCCGTCCGGCGTCCGGTCGAACTCCGCGCCCAGGGCGACGAGCTCGCGCACGCGGGCCGGGCCCTCGGTGACCAGGGCGGTGACGGCCGCGACGTCGCAGATGCCGACGCCGGCGACGAGCGTGTCCTGCAGGTGCTCGTCCGGCGAGTCGGCCGGGTCGAGCGCGGCCGCGATGCCGCCCTGCGCCCACCGGGTCGAGCCCTCGTCGAGCACCGTCTTGGTCACGAGCAGCACCCGGTCGACCCGCTGCCGCAGCCGCAGCGCCGTGGTGAGGCCGGCGATGCCGGAGCCGACGACCAGCACGTCGGCCTGCGTCGTCCAGCCCGGCGGCGGCGCGACCAGCCGACGGGCCAGCGCCAGGCTCACGACGCCGCCCCGCTGAAGGCGTCGAGCGGCCCGCCCCCGGGGCCGAGCCGCAGCGGCACGTTGTCGATCAGCCGGGTGGTGCCGACGCGCGCGGCCACCGCCAGCAGCGCCTCGCCCTGGTACCACTCGGGCACGTCCTTGAGATTCTCCGGGTGCACCAGCACCAGGTAGTCGACCAGCACCAACGGCTCGGCGACCAGCACCGCCCGGGCGGCCCGGCGCACGGCGCTCGGGCCCTCCGCGGCGGCCGCGGCCCCGGCCCGCAGGGCCTGCGACAGCGCGAGCGCCGACTCGCGGTCGCTCGCGGTCAGGTAGACGTTGCGGCTGCTCATGGCCAGGTCGTCGGGCTCGCGCACCGTCGGCACCGCGACGACCTCGACCGGGAAGTCGAGGTCGCGCACCATGCGGCGGATCAGCAGCAGCTGCTGGGCGTCCTTCTGGCCGTAGTACGCCAGCTGCGGCCGGGTCAGGTGCAGCAGCTTGCCCACGACGGTCAGGACGCCGTCGAAGTGGCCGGGCCGCGACGTCCCCTCGAGCACGTCGCCGAGCGGGCCGGCGCTGACCCGGACGCCCGGGTCGCCATCCGGGTAGACGACGTCGGGAGTGGGCGCGAAGACGAGGTCGACGCCCTCGCGGCCGCAGATCTCGAGGTCGCTGTCGATGGTGCGGGGGTAGCGCGAGAGGTCCTCGCGCGGGCCGAACTGCAACGGGTTGAGGAACACGGTGACGACCACGTGGCGCGCGCGCTGCCGCGCCTCGCGGATCAGCGCGGCGTGCCCCTCGTGCAGCGCGCCCATCGTCATGACCACCGCGACGTCGCCGTCGTCGAGCGCCGCCCGCGCCGTCACGAGCTCGTCGCGGGTGTGCGCGACGACGGGCCGGCCCGGCTCGGGTGCGGCGGTCACGGCGTCTCCTTCGGTCGGGCCAGGACGTCGAGGAGGTTCTCGGCCGCCTGCGGCTGCAGCCGTCCGGACGCCAGCGCCCGGACCGCGGTCGCCCGCGCCAGCGCCACGTAGGTGGGCAGGACGTCGGGCGTCTCGCCCGCGAGCTCGGCGAGGTGCGCGGCCACGGTACCCGCGTCGCCGCGCGAGACGGGGCCGGTGACGGCGGCGTCGCCCTGCCGCAGCGCGCCGTCGAGCGCGGCGGACAGCAGGGGTGCGAGCAACCGGTCGGGGGCCTCGACCCCGGTGCCGCGCAGCACCTGCAGCGCCTGCGCCACCAGCGTCACCAGGTGGTTCGAGCCGTGCGCGAGCGCCGCGTGGTAGCGCGCCCGGTCGGCCTCGGCGACCCACACCGGCTCCGACCCCATCTCGACGACGAGCGCCTCGGCCACCGGCCGCGCGGCCTCGGGCGCGGTGACGCCGAAGCAGGCGCCCTCGAGCCGGGCCAGGTCGACCGAGGTCCCGGTGAAGGTCATGGCCGGGTGCAGGGCGAGCCCGATCACGTGGTGCGCCGCAGCGGGATCCAGGACGCCGGTGCCGTACCGCCCGCTCGTGTGCACGACGATCTGCCCTGCCTGCCAGGTGCTCGTCTCGGTCAGGCCGTGCACCAGGCCCGGCAGCTCGTCGTCCGGCACGGTGAGCAGCACCAGGTCGGCCGCGCGGACGACGTCCGGCACGGGCCGCAGCGGCACGCCGGGCAGCAGCGTCTCGGCCCGCTCGACCGACGCCCGGCTGACCCCGCTGGCGGCGACCACCCGGTGGCCGGCGCGCGCGGCCGCCGCCCCGAGCACCGCGCCCACGCGGCCGGTGCCGACCACGCCGACGTCGAGGCGCGCCGGCCGGCTGCCGGCCTCAGGACCGTCCACGAGCAGGACGCTAGCGCGGGGCCCGGTCGCTAGGCTCGGCGCATGGGACGGCACGAGCGGCTCGCCGAGCTGGCCGACGTCGGCTCGGACGGCCTGGTCGTCGCCGACCTGGGCTGCGGCACCGGCCGCACGGTGCGCGCGCTGCTGGCCGGCGCGCACGTCCCCGCGGTGGTGCACGCGGTCGACCACGCCTCCGAGCTGGACGACGACCTGCTGGCCGACGCCCGGGTGCGCTCGCGGCTCGCCGACCTCGACGACCCGCTGCCGTTCGAGACCGGCTCGCTCGACCGGGTGGTCTCGATGAACGTCGCCGAGAGCCTGGCCCGGCCCGACCTGCTGCTGGCGGAGTGCCACCGGGTGCTGCGGCCCGGCGGGCTCGCGGTGGTGGGGCACACCGACTTCGACACCGCGCTGTTCAGCAGCGACGACGACGCGCTGACCCGCCTGCTGGTCGACCGGTTCGTCGCCGTCGTGCCGTCCTGGCAGGACCGCGCCGACGGCTTCATGGGCCGCAAGCTGCTGCACCTGGCCACCGACTCGCCGTTCGCGGTCGAGGCCGTGCACTCGTGGGCCGACCCGCACCGCCGCTTCGACGAGGGGTCGTTGGCCTGGAAGATCGCGATGGGCATGCTCGCCGCCGCCGCGGACGACGACGAATTGGCGGCCCGCGCCGCGCGGTGGGTCGAGCAGGTGCGCGCGCTGGCCGACGAGGGACGATTCCTGTTCGCGGTGACGGACGTCGTCGTCGTCCTGCGCCGGTGAGCGGGTGACCCTCGTCGCCTGGCAGGACGCCTGGCAGGACGCGCTCTACGGGCCGGACGGCTTCTACCGCAACGGTTCTGGGCCGTCGTCGCACTTCCGCACGAGCGTGCACGCGGGCCGGCTGGTGGCGGGCGCGCTGGCCCGGCTGGCGGCCGCGTGCGGGCTGGGCCGGGTCGTCGACGTCGGCAGCGGGCGCGGCGAGCTGCTGGCCGCGCTGCACGCGGTCGACCCGGCGCTGGAGCTCGTGGGGCTGGACGTCGTCGACGCCCCGCCGGACCTGCCTCCCTCGGTGCGCTGGGCGCGCTCGCCCGGCGGGGCCGCGCTGCCGCTCGACGCGCCGTGGTGGGCGGGCTCCCTGGTGGTCGCGCACGAGTGGCTGGACGACGTCCCGTGCCCGGTCGTCGAGCGCGCGGACGACGGGGCGTGGCGGCTGGTCGAGGTCGACCCGTCGACGGGCGCGGAGCGGCTGGGCCGGTCCCCGAGGGCGGACGACGTGGCCTGGCTCGAGCGGTGGTGGCCCGCGCCCGGGGGTGCCGGCGAGGCGGGCGACCGGGCCGAGATCGGTCGGCCCCGGGACGACGCGTGGGGCGCGCTCGTCGCGGCCGCCCCGGGCAGCCTGCTGGTGGCGGTCGACTACGACCACGCGCGCGACGACCGCCCGCCGCGGGGCACCCTGATCGGCTACCGCGACGGCGCGGCGTGCGAACCGGTGCCGGACGGCCGCAGCGACGTGACCGCCCACGTGGCGCTCGACGCCTGCGCCGCAGCGGGTCTGGCGGCCGGGGCGACCGCCACCGCCCTGGTGCGGCAGCGCTCGGCCCTGCGCGCGCTGGGGGTGGACGGCCGACGTCCGGACGCGTCGTCGGCGTCCGCCGACCCGCGGGCCTACCTGGCCGCGCTGGCGGCCGCCGGCGAGGCGGGCGAGCTGCTCGACCCGGCCGGGCTCGGGGGTTTCGGCTGGCTGCTGCAGGCCACCGGGATTGGACAGGCCGACGCGGTGTTGGCCACGCTGGGCTCGTGACCGCCCTCCGCCCCGGCCGGGTGCTCGCCCTGGCGAGCGCGTCCGGCGTGCTCGCGCTGGTCGTCGCCGGGTGCGGTGACGGCGGCGGCACCGGGGCCACGCCGGCCGAGACGGTCACCGTGACGACCACGCCGGGCACGGCGTCCGGCACGCGCACGTCGACCCCCAGGGCGACCAGCGACGTCGAGGGGCGCGCGTTCGACCTCGGCACCGTCGCCAAGGCCGGGACGGTCGCCGGCGTGCTGGTCGTCGAGCTCGACCGGTGGACGCTGCCGGGCACGAGCGACAGCGCGCTGGCCACGAAGGGCGTCGAGCTGGCACCGCACCGCGGCGCGCGCTTCACGAACCAGAACACCGAGAAGACCTACAGCGCACCGGTCGCCGACGGCGCGCGCGTCGTGCTCAACACCTGCGTGCCGGGTGACGCGGGCCAGCTCGGCCTGCGGTCCGAGCCCGTCCTCGCGGCCACCTGGCTGGAGAAGCCCGACCCCGCGGTGGTGTTCGTCGTGTCGTACGACAAGACCGGGTCGATCACCAAGATGGAGTCCGACCCCCGCTGCCCGTGACGGGCTCGCGGTCAGCCGCGCACCGGCAGCGCGTGGTACCCGCGCAGCACGAACGTCGGACGGCGGGTGGCGGCCTCGGCCGGCTCGAGCGCCGGGAACCGTTGCAGCAGAGCGGGTAGCGAGGTCTGCAGCTCGAGCCGCGCGAGCGGCGCGCCGAGGCAGAAGTGGATGCCCGCGCCGAACGCGAGGTGCGGGTTGGGCGAGCGGTCGACGACGAAGCGGTCAGGCTGGTCGAAGACCTCGGGGTCGCGGTTGGCCGCGCCGAGCAGCGCCGCGACCTTGCTGCCCTCGGGCAGGCGCACGCGTCCGCGCGGCAGGTCGAGCTCGACGTCCTGGGTCGCCGTGCGCTCGAACAGGTGCAGCGGCGAGTCGTGGCGGAGCATCTCCTCCACCGCGAGCGCGACGAGCGCGTCGTCGGAGAGGTTGCGGCGCAGCAGGTCCAGCTGGTCAGGGGCGTCGAGCAGCGAGACCAGGCCGTTGCCGAACCCGTTGACGCTCGCCTCGTGGCCGGCGTTGAGCAGCAGCACCACGGTGGCCACCAGCTCGTGGTCGTCGAGCTTGTCGCCGCCGTCGCGCACCTGCACCAGGTGCGTGACGAGGTCGTCCCGCGGGCTGGCTCGCCGCTCGGCCGCCAGCTCCCCGACGTACGCCGCGAACTCCGCGCACGCGGCGCGCGCCTCGGCCTCCTGCTCGGGGGTGCGGTCGACCTCGTACATCGCGACGATCGCCTGCGACCACGGGCGCAGCAGGTGCCGGTCGGCCTCGGGCCAGCCGAGCAGCTCGGCGATGACCAGCACCGGCAGCGGCTCGGCGTAGTCGGCCACGACGTCGAACGAGCCGCGCGCCGCCAGGGCGTCACCGCACTCGTCGAGCAGGTCGGCGGCGAGCTCGGCGACCCTTGGGCGCAGCCGCTCGACGTGGCCGCGGCCGAACGCCGCCGCCACCAGCCGGCGCAGGCGCGTGTGCTTGGGCGGCTCGCTGTCGAGGATCGAGTCGGCGTGCAGCCAGTTGAACGTGCCCCAGCTCGTCTCGGGCCGCCGGGGCGCGAAGACGCGGCCCAGCCGCCGGTCGCGCAGCACGACGTCGGCCGCGCGGTGGGTGAGCGTCACGGCCACCCCGAGCGCCTCGTGCCACCCGACGTCCAGCCGCTCGCGCTCGCGCGCGAATGCGGGGTAGGGGTCGGTGACGAAGGCCGGGTCGCGCAGGTCGAACGCCTGCGCGAGAGGCGTCAGCGAGGGGTCGGGGGCGGTGGTCACGGGTGCTCCATCCATCGGCCCTGGTCGGCGTCGCCGGCGCTGGCGCGGGCGTGGCGGGCGCGAGCGGCCTGGTCGTCGAGCAGCGTGGCGACCAGCGCGGTCGGCAGGTGCTGCACCGACGGCGTGATCGGGCCGCGCGTGCTGTGCAGCACGAAGCTGGCCAGGCCGAGCCGGCGCTGCAGCGGTCCCTGCTGCACGCCGAGGCTCTGCGTGCGGGCGTGCGGGACGACGTCCAGCTCGCGCGTCAGCCGGCCGCGGCGCAGCAGGAGGACGTCGTCCAGGACGTCGACCCCGTGCCGCCGCCAGCCCACCGGGTCGAGCCACCGCGACGAGCGCGGCGCGACGAGGAAGCCGTCGTCGTCCCGGCTGGTGCCGGTGAGGCCGGCCGAGAGCGCCTGCGGCACCGGACCGGTCTCGTCGTGCGGGTCGAGGGTGGGCAGCGCCAGGCGCAGCACCAGCAGCGCCTCGGCGCGCGAGCCCACGGTGAGCAGCACGTTCTCCTGGCGCGCGGAGTCGCCGCCGACGTCGTTGCCGCCGCGCGAACCGCCTCCGTACCCGGCGACGTTGACCTCCAGCGACCACCAGTCGCGCCCGCGCCACAGCAGCGGCTGGCGCACGCGCACCGCCTGCACCCGGCCCGGCGGAACCGTCTGCGAGCGGGTCGTCAGCAGGCCGTGGTGCAGGCGGATGCCGTCGGGAGAGGTGGCCACGCGGAAGCCGAACGCCGAGGTGAACCGGCTCCACACCGCGCTGCCCAGGCCGATCGCCACCGGGAAGGCGCCAGCCAGCACCGCGAACTGGCGGGTGACCGCCACCGCCACGACGGCCGCCACCACCGCGACGACCGCCACGACCGACAGGCCGCTGCGCAGGAACGACTCGACCGTGCGCCCGACCGGGACGACGAGCAGCTCGTGCTCGGGCGCCTCGGGCGCCACCTCGCCCTCGTAGGTCAGCCCGGCCGCGCGCGCCAGGAGCGTGTTGCGCAGCTGCTGGGCGTCGTCCTCGCGCAGCAGCGAGAGCGTGATGGTCGAGTCGTCGCCGCCGGCCACCTCGAGCTTGAGCTCGGCCAGGCCGAAGAACCGGGCCAGCAGCGGCCGGACGACGTCGACGGCCTGCAGCCGGTCGAGCCGCGCCTGGCGCTCCTGGCGGAAGAGCACGCCGCGGTGCAGCCGCAGGGCGTCGGGCTCGACCCGGTAGGCCGAGCGCTGCCACGCGAGCAGGCCGTAGATGCCGACGACGACCACGACGCCGCCGAGCACGCCGAGCGAGATCAGCGCCTCCCGCCGGGAGGGCACGCCCTGGCGGAACACCTCGCCGCCGCGCTGCTGGGCCACCACGGCGAGCAGCACCGCCACGACCTTCCAGCCGCGCACCAGCGGGGTCAGCGGGTGCAGCCGCACCCAGCCCTCGTCGTCCGACGGATCGGTCACAGGCCGGCCAGCCGGGCCTCGCCGCGTCGGGCCAGCCGGTCGCGCAGGCGCGCGGCCTCGTCCGGGGTCAGACCGTCGATCGAGGCGTCGGTGCCGGGCGAGGCGGTGTGCAGCTGCACGGAGGAGTAGCCCATGCGGCGGGCGAGCGGACCGGCCTGGACGTCGACGAACTGCATGCGCCCGTAGGGCACCACCACGATGCTGCGGAACATCACGCCGCGCCGCACCAGCAGGTCGTCGTCGCGCTCGGCGTAGCCCAGCGCGCGCACCTGCCGCCCGATCAGCCACCAGGCCCACACCAGCGCGAGCACCGGCACGAGCAGCAGCGCCCACACCCAGGTGACTCCGACCAGCACGGCCAGCACCACCACGACGGCGGCCACCACCAGGCAGGCCCCGGCCGTGAGCAGCCGGCGGGCGGTCGCCAGGCGGTCGCTCACGGCGTGCCAGGCGACGTCGTCCGGGGCGAAGGGGTCGGCGCTGGTGGAGGGCACCCGGCCATGCTGGCACACCGCCCGAGGCGTCCGGGGTGGCAGACTCGCCCCCGTGACGGACGGCGGCGCGCGCGAGCTCACGGTCGGCATGGGGGCCGGTGACCTCGCCACCGCCGACATGGTGCTGAACATCGGTCCGCAGCACCCGGCCACGCACGGCGTGCTGCGCATCCGGCTGGTCGTCGACGGCGAGCGGATCGTCAGCGCCGACCCGGTCGTGGGCTACATGCACCGCGGCGCCGAGAAGCTGTTCGAGGTGCGCGACTACCGGCAGGTCGTGGTGCTGGCCAACCGGCACGACTGGCTGTCGGCCTTCTCCAGCGAGCTCGGCGTGGTGCTCGGGGTCGAGCAGGTGCTGGGCATGGAGGTGCCCGAGCGCGCCGTGTGGGCGCGCACGCTGCTGGCCGAGCTCAACCGGGTGCTCAACCACCTGATGTTCCTCGGCGCCTACCCGCTCGAGCTCGGCGCGATCACCCCGATCTTCTACGCGTTCCGCGAGCGCGAGGAGCTGCAGGCGGTGATGGAGGAGATCAGCGGCGGGCGCATGCACTACATGTTCAACCGGGTCGGTGGGCTCAAGGAGGAGCTGCCGGCCGGCTGGCTGGGACGGGTGGCGGACGCCCTGGCCGCGGTGCGCCGCCGGCTGCCCGACCTGGAGGGCCTGGTCGTCGGCAACGAGATCCTGCGCGCCCGCACCCGGGGGGTCGGCGTCCTGCAGCGCGAGGTGGCGGCGGCGTACGGCGCGAGCGGGCCGATCGCCCGGGCCGGCGGCCTGGACGTCGACCTGCGGCGCGACGAGCCGTACCTCGCGTACGGCGAGCTCTTCGCCCCCGGCGGCCCCGGCCGCGTGGTCACCCGCCAGGACGGCGACGCGCTGGCTCGGCTGGAGTGCCTGCTCGAGCAGGTGCACGTGTCGCTGGACCTCGCCGACGCCTGCGTCGACCGGCTGCGCTCGCTGCCCGCCGGGCCGGTGAACGTGCGGCTGCCCAAGGTGCTGCGGGTGCCCGAGGGGCACGCCTACACCTGGACCGAGAACCCGCTCGGCCTCAACGGCTACTACCTGGTCTCGCGCGGCGACAAGGTGCCCTGGCGGCTCAAGCTGCGCTCGGCGTCGTTCGGCAACGTGCAGGTGCTCTCGCGGCTGCTGCCCGGCTGCCTGATCGGCGACATGGTCGCGGTGCTCGGCTCGATGTTCTTCGTCGTCGGCGACGTCGACAAGTAGCCGCTGCTCCCCTCGGGGGCGCCGCTGGGACGGTCAGGCGGAGTGGCGGCCGTGGTAGGCGGCCTTGCGCTCGCGGACGTCGACGGTGGCGGCGAGCTCGGCCGTGGCCTGCGCCTCGCGCTCCTGGTCGACGGCGGCGAACACCGCGTCCTCGCCGGCCGCGGGGACGACGTCCGCCGCGACGACGGGCATCGGGAACATCTTCACCACCGGGTGCGGCACGGTGTCGACGAGCGGGTCGGGGCTGGCGGCCACGGCGACCACGGCGAGGCGGGCCGCGGACGCCGGGTCCGCGCCGACCACGGCCGGGGCCGTGGGCAGCGCGGTCGGCAGCGCGGTCGGCAGCGCAGTCGGCAGCGGAGCCGCCACGGGAGGCGCGATCGGAGCAGGCGACGGAGCCGGAGCGGGTGCGGCCTCGACGACCTCGGGCGCGCTGGCCGTCACCGGCACGCCGAGCGCGGCGGCCTCCAGCCGGTGCCGACCCGCGTATCCCCGGCCCACGGCAGCCGCCATCACCGCGCCGACGAGTCGCCAGCGCAGGGTCGTCCTGCCACGGTGCCTTCCGCTCACGGTCCAGATCGTAGGTCGTCACACCCGTCACATCCGTCACGCTGGTCCGGCGTGTCGCCCGGGCGCTGGCAGGATCGCCGCATGCCCCCCACCTCGCCGGCCCGCCCGACGGACGCCGCGCTCACCGCCCTGGACGTCGTCGACTGGCGCCGCCGCACGCACGCGCTGCACGCCCGGGTGCGCGAGCTCGCCGAGCACGACCCGGCGCAGGCGCACGCCACCTGGCGCGCCGGCCGCGACGAGCTGATGGGCACGCACCCCGCCTCCCCGCTGGCCGCCGAGCACCGCGCGGGCTTTACCGGGCTGGACGTCGCCCCCTACGACCCGCGGTACCGGTTCGAGGTGCTCGTCGAGCCGCCGGACGGCGAGCCCGGGCGCTTCGTGGCGCCCACCGGCACCGACGGCGACGTGCCGTACGAGCAGGTCGGCCGGGTGCGGCTGCCCGCGCCGGACGGCGAGGTGCTGCTCGACGTGTGGCGGCTCGCGTCGTACGGCGGGGGTCTGTTCGTGCCGGTGCGCGACGCCACGTGCGGCAGCACCGGCGAGCACCCCAGCTACGGCGGCGGCCGCTACCTGCTCGACACCGTCAAGGGCGCCGACCTCGGCCCGGGCGCGGAGCCGGGCACCGTCGTGGTCGACGCCAACTTCGCGTACAACCCGTCGTGCGCGTACGACCCGCACTGGGCCTGCCCGCTCGCGCCGCCCGGCAACACGACCGCGATGCCGCTCCCCGTGGGGGAACGGCACCGCGGGCCGTGGGTGCTGCCGGAGCCCTAGCCGGCCGAGAGCGAGCCGTCCGAGCTGAAGACGAGCCCGATCGCGACCTGGCCCTGCTTGATCGCGTTCTTGGTGAGCGGACCACCGGCGTCGAGCGCCTTGAACGAGGAGAAGGTCAGGCCGTAGGTCTTCTCCAGCCCGGGCCGGCAGAACGGACGCTGCGGGCACTCGGGCGGACCGCCCAGCACGAGGTTGCCGCACTTGGCGCCCAGCTCGGTCAGCGTCTTCACGCCGTACTTGTCGGCGAACGCCGTCGAGACCGCGAAGGCGTTCTGGTCGGCGGCCTCGGCCGGCTTGCCGAACGCCAGGCCCACGCCCTCGCCGAGGGTGGTGAGCGCCTGCACGGTGGCGTCGAGGTCGGGCGAGGCCTTGGCCTCGGCGTCGGCCCCGTTGGCCTTCTTGTTGAGGAACTCGGTGAGCGTGCCCGCGTACTCGGGGACGACGGTCAGCGAGCCCTTCTCGAGCTCGGGCTCGTAGACCTCGCGGTTGCCGACCGTGCGCACCGAGGCCTGGAAGCCGGACGCGTTCAGCGCGATGGCGTACAGGTTGGCGACGATCTGGTTCTCGCTGAAGTTCGCGGCGCCGACGACGACCTTGCCGCTGCCGCCCGAGCCTGCGGCGTCGAGCTGCTTGGAGGTCGCGTACTCCTTGGCGACGTTCGCCGGCGACTGCCGCTCGACGTCCGCCTTCTTGTTGAGCCCGACGAGCTCGTCGGTCGTCAGCGCGGCCGAGACCTTGTCGACGGCGGCGACGAGCGCGTCCGAGCTCTTGTCCTTGTTGATGGCCGGGATGAGGTTGTCGACGGTCTGCAGCTTCTTGTCGTCGTCCAGCACCACGAGGTCGGGGCCGGCGACGGCCTGGCAGCTCTGCTTGCCGCCGGAGCTGCCGGACGACGGCTGGGCCGTGCCGGACGACCCGGCGTCGCCGCAGCCGGCGAGCGCGAGGGTGGCGGCGACGAGCACGCCGCCGATGAGGGTGGGCCTACGCATGGGTTGCACTCCGCCTTCTGTGTCCCGTGCCCCCGAGCGGGGTCACGCGTGTCCGGGGGGCCGGTCGGCCCGCGTTGTCCAGTAGATCGTGACCCACCGACAACCGCGAGCGCGAGGGGGTTCGTGCTTACGGTCAGGACACGAGACGGGAACGGCGCAGCGCCGCCGGCGTCACCGACCGCTGGAGCCACGCGAGGAGCCCCTCGAGCACGAGGCAGAGCAGCGCGATGAGCAGCCCGCCCGCGAGCACCTGCTCGAAGCGCCGCTGCGAGAAGCCCAGGTTGATCAGCACGCCGAGCCCGCCGCCGGCCACGAGTGCGGCCAGCGACGCCGTGGCGCACACCTGCACGACCGCGGTGCGCAGCCCGGCCGCGAGCAGCGGCACCGCCAGCGGCAGCTCGACCGAGCGCAGCACCTGCCAGCCGCTCATGCCCATGCCGCGCGCGGCGTCCTTGGCGTCGGGGTCGACGCCCGCCACGCCCACGAACGCGTTGGCCAGCAACGGCGGCACGGCGAAGACCGCGAGCGCGAGCACCGTCGGCTTGTTGCCGAACCCCAGGTTGCCCACCGCGAAGATGGTCAGCAGGGCCAGCGTCGGCACCGCGCGCGAGAGGTTCGACAGGACGACGACGAACCCGCCACCCCGACCTCTATGACCCATCCAGATGCCGACCGGCAGGGCCACGGCGCAGGCCAGGGCGACGGCGCCGAACGTGATGCCGAGGTGCACCAGCGTGAGGTGCCCGACCCCGTCCGGGCCGCGGTAGTTCAGCGGGTCGTTGAACCACGTGATGGTCGAGGAGACGACTCCTCCGCCGTCGTTCCTCACGGCCGCGCTCATGCCGACCTCCGTCGCTGCCAGGGGGTCAGCGCCCGCGTGACCAGCAGCAGCACCAGGTCGAGCGCCAGCGCGAGCGCGACCGTCAGCACCGTCGAGGTCATGATCTCGGCGCGGTAGAAGTTGTTCTGGAAGCCGGCCAGCAGCAGCTGCCCCAGCCCGCCGTACCCGACGATGACGCCGACGGTCACCAGCGCGACCGTCGAGACCGTGGCCACCCGGACGCCGACCATGATGGCGGGCAGGGCCACCGGCAGCTCGACCTTCCACAGCATCCGGCCCGGCCCGTAGCCCATGCCGCGGGCGGCGTCGAGGACGTCGTCGGGCACCGACTGCAGGCCCACCAAGGTGTTGCGCACCAGCACGAGCAGCGCGTAGAGCACGAGGCCGATCAGCACCGTGGTGCGGGTGGCGCCCGTGAACGGCGCGAGGATCGCGAACAGCGCGAGCGAGGGGATCGTGTAGATGACCCCGCTGACGCCGAGCACCGGCCCGGCCAGCCGCGGACGGCGAGCGGCGAGCACCGCGAGCGGCATCGCCACGAGCGACGCGACCAGCACCGCGACGACGGTCAGGATGACGTGCTCCTGAAGAGCCTGCATGATGGCCGAGGTGTTCTCGCGCGCGAACTGCAGCGAGAACCACGGGTTGGGCGGCTCGTCGGCCGTCCGCACGGCGCCCACCAGCAGGTGGGCGCCCGGCACCAGGCCGTAGGAGGTCACGCGTGGACGGTACCCGAGGCGTGCCCATCCGGCTCGAGGGCGTGAGCAAGACCTACGCCGATGGCACGCAGGCCGTGCACGACCTGGACCTGGCCGTCGAGCCGGGCGAGCTGGTGGCCCTCGTCGGCCCCAGCGGCTGCGGCAAGTCCACGACGCTGCGCATGGTCAACCGGTTGATCGAGCCGACGTCGGGCCGGATCCTGGTGGGAGACACCGACGTCACGCGCACCGACCCGGTCAAGGCCCGGCGCGACATCGGCTACGTGATCCAGCAGGTCGGCTTGTTCCCGCACCAGACGGTGCGCGCGAACGTCGCGACCGTGCCGCGGCTCGTCGGCTGGGACAAGGCCCGGACGTCGTCCCGCGTCGACGAGATGCTCGAGCTGGTCGGCCTCGACCCGGCCACCTACGGCGAGCGCTACCCGCACGAGCTCAGCGGCGGCCAGCGCCAGCGCGTCGGCGTCGCCCGCGCCCTGGCGGCGGACCCGCCGGTGCTGCTGATGGACGAGCCGTTCGGCGCCGTCGACCCGATCGCGCGCGACCGGCTGCAGGCCCAGTTCCGGTCGATCCAGGCCCAGCTCGACAAGACCGTGATGTTCGTGACGCACGACATCGACGAGGCGGTGCGGCTCGCCGACCGCATCGCGGTGTTCAGCGTGGGCGGCAAGCTCGAGCAGTTCGCCGACCCCGCAACAGTCCTGGGCGCGCCCGCCAACGACTTCGTCGCCGACTTCGTGGGCTCCGACCGCGGCCTGCGCCGGCTGTCGGTGACGCCCATCGAGGCCGCCGACCTCGAGCACCCGCCCGTCGTCACCCCCGAGGACTCGCTCGCCGACGCCCGCGCCGCCATCGACGGCGCCGCCGAGCCGTACGCGGTCGTGGTCGACTCGAGCGGCGACCTGCGCGGCTGGGTCGGCCGCCGCGAGACGGCGGGCGACGGCGTGGTGGCCGACCGGATGCGGCGCTTCGAGGAGACCGCGGACGTCGGCGACACCCTGCGCCGCGCGCTGGCCGAGATCGTGCAGCACGACGCCGGCTGGCTGCCGGTGGTCGACGGCGACCGCTACCTCGGCGTGCTGACACCGGTGTCGGTGCACGCGGCGCTGCGCCGCACCGTGCCGCACGGGGCCGCGGAGCCCTCGACCGCCTAGACCAGCCCGGCGTCGTGCACGAGCAGCGCGACCTGGGTGCGGTTGCCCAGCGCCAGCTTCTCGAGCACGCGCGACACGTGCGCCTTGACGGTGGCGGTGCTCATCGTGAGGTCGTCGGCGATCTCGGCGTTGGTCATGCCCAGCCCCACCGCGACCGCCACCTCGTGCTCGCGCGCGCTGAGCTGGCCGAGCACCCGCCGGGCCTGCGCCTCGACGCCCGCGCGCGAGACCGCGCGGGCCATCAGCCGCCGGGTCACGTCGGCCGACAGCATCGGCTCGCCCGCCGCGACCGCGCGCACCGCCTCGACGATGCGGGCCGGCGCGGTGTCCTTGAGCAGGAAGCCGCTCGCCCCCGCGCGCAGGGCGCGCAGCACGTCGTCGTCGGTGTCGAACGTCGTGAGCACCAGCACCTCGGGCGGGCTCGGACGACGGCGCAGCCGCCCAGTCGCGACGACGCCGTCGACCCGGGCCATGCGCAGGTCCATCAGGACGACGTCCGGCGCGCGCAGGTCGACAGCGGCCATCACCTCGTCGCCGTCCGCCGCCTCGCCCACGACGCTGATCCCCTCGGCGCCGTCGAGCATCAGCACCAGCGCGCCCCGCACCAGCGGGTCGTCGTCGACGACGAGGACCCGCACCTCGTCCGCCGCCCGGTCAGCCACGCGGCCACGGTAGCCGCGCGAGCACCCGGAAGGTGCCGTCCGGCGTCCGCCCGTGGTCGACCGTGCCACCCACCAGCCGGGCGCGCTCGCTCATGCCCACCAGCCCCGACCCGCTGCCGGGCGAAGGCGGCGAGGCGCCGTCCGGCGGCAACGGGTTGGTCACCTCGACCACGAGCTGCTCCCCCGGCCTCCCGTCGACCTGCACCCGCACGGCCTCGCCGGGCGCGTGGCGGCGGGCGTTGGTGAGCGCCTCCTGCACCACGCGGTAGGCCGCGCGGCCCACCACCGACGGCGGCTCGTCGCCGGGCGCGACGCGGTCGAGCAGGTCGACGGCAGTGCCTGCGCTGCGGGTCTCGTCCACCAGCCGCGGCAGGTCGACCAGGCGCGGCTGCGGGCGCGGCACCGACGGCTCGGCGTCCTCGGCCCGCTCGACGCCGTCGGAGTCGTCGGAGTCGTCGGGATCGTCGCGCAGCACGGTGATCACCTCGCGCAGCTCGTCCAGCGCGGTGCTGACCCCGGTGCGCACGACGCCGGCCGCAGCGGCCAGCCGCTCGGGCGAGGCGTCCGGCCGGTACTCCAGCGCGCCCGCGTACGTGGCGAGCAGCGAGAGCCGGTGGGCCAGGACGTCGTGCATCTCGCGGGCGATCCGGGTGCGCTCGGCGGCGCGGGCCTCGGCCACCTTGCGGCCGGCCTCTGCCTCGGCCTGGGCCGCCCGCTCGCGCAGCGAGCAGACCAGCGCGTCGCGCGCCCGGCTCCACGCGCCCCAGCCGAGCAGCGCGGCGTGGGCGACCACGACCAGCACCAGCCACCAGGGGGTCGAGATCTGGTTCATCGGCCGCCAGATCCCTTGCACCGCATGGGCCAGCGCCCCCGCGCCCGCCACGACGGCCGCCGTCCGGAACGGCCGGCGACGGGCCACGTGCAGCGTGCCGATGGTCGAGCCCGGCGTGGCCGCGGGCGACAGCGCGGCCAGCACCGCCAGCGCCAGCGCACCGACCACCGGCCGCCGCAGCAGCACCGGCGCCAGCAGCACCGACGCCAGGCCGGCGACGGCGTCCAGCGCGACGGTGGCGCCCGCCGTCCCGCCGCTCAGCTCGCCGACCAGCGTGGACGCCGACAGCGCGGCGACCACACCGGCCACCGCCAGGACGACGGAGGTCGGCAGCGGACGGTCGGGCTCGGCGCGGTTCATGGGCGGCACGCTAGGACGGCGCCGCAGCCGGCGGTACCGACCAAAGTCGGGGGTGGCGGGCCGTCGGTCGAGCCGGCACCGACGGTCGGCCGATGTGGCGCCGACCGCTCCGGACGCAGGCTGCCGCCATGAACACCACCGAGAACCTCGCCCCCGTCACCGACGCCACCACCGACCCCTGCGCCACCCGCCGGCCCTCGCGCCGCCGGGCCCGCGCCACCACCGTGGCGGTCGCGACCGTCGTCGCCACCGCCACCTGGGCGCTGCAGCACCTCGTGCTGGGCGTCGACCTGCAGCTGGCCGGCCGGGACGGCCAGGCCCCGCAGACGGTCGGGGTGGCCAGCGTGATCGCCACCGCGCTCGTCTCGGGCCTGCTCGGCTGGGCCGCCCTGGCCCTGCTCGAGCGGTTCACGGCCCGGGCCCGCACCCTGTGGACCGTGCTCGCCGTCGTCGTCCTGCTGGTGTCGCTGGTCGGTCCGCTGGGTGCCGCCACCGCGTCGGCCACGGCCGGGCTGCTGGCCCTGCACCTCGCCGTGGGCGTGTGCCTGGTCGTGTCGATGCGGCGCACCTGCCGCTGAGCCGTTGCTGCTAGCGGGCGCCGACGGTGCCGGGCGGCGGGGCGTCGTCGTCGTCCGTGAGGTCGACCCGGCACCAGCGCTCGACCAGCCAGCCGACCACCCACAGCAGCACGGCCGACAGCAGGCTGACGGCGGCGCGCACGAGCAGGGCGCGCCGCTGCTCGACGTCGGCGGTGGGCAGCAGCACCAGCACCTGGGCCGCGTACCACCCCGACAGCAGGGCGCCGGAGTACTGCGACGCCTTGGCCAGGACGACGGTGCGTGCGGCCCGCAGCGGGTCGAGCTCGCGGTCGCGGTGGCCGCGGGTCCAGCGCCGCACCGGCCACCCGAGGGCCAGCACCACGCCGGACAGGACGACGATGACACCGGGCGCGGTCCACGGCAGGGTCGGCAGCTCGTGCCCGGAGGTCGACCACAGCCGCAGGCCCAGCCAGCCCAGCGCCGCCACGCCCGCGGCGAGCAGGAGCAACGACCGGTGCCGGGTCGGGGTCATCGCAGCGCCTCCACGTCGGCCGGTCGCACGCCGTCGCGGTCGGCGGCCTCGGCCAGCAGCGCGCCCACCGGCCGCACCGAGCCGTCGGGCAGCCGCAGCTCGGCGTCCGGCTGCACCGACGCCCAGGGCGCCAGCACGAAAGCCCGCTCGTGCGCGCGGGGGTGCGGCAGCGTCAGGTCGGCGTCGCCGCTCACCACCTCGCCGTCGTCGCCCGGGCGGCCGTAGGCCAGCACGTCGACGTCCAGCGTCCGGGCGCCCCAGCGCATGAGGCGCTCACGGCCGTGCGCGGCCTCGACCCGCCGGCCCACGGCGAGCAGCTCGCGCGGCGCCAGCGTGGTGCGGACGACGACCACGGCGTTGAGGTAGTCGGGCTGGTCGGGGCCGCCGACGGGGTCGGTCTCGACGACGTCCGAGACCGCGACGACCTGGATGCCGTCGGTGGCGTCGAGCTCGGCGACCGCCCCGCGCAGCGTCGCGACCCGATCGCCGAGGTTGGCGCCCAGCGCGAGCACGGCCTCGACCGGCGCGGCGCTCACGACCGCCACCGCCGCACCGCCACCACGACGTCGTCGAACGGCACCTCGACCGGCGCCGACGGCTTGTGCACCGTGACGTCGACCGCCTCGACGAGCTCGTAGGCCAGCGCGACGTCGGCCACGCGCTGCGCGAGCGTCTCGACCAGCTCGACCGGCTCGCCCGCGACGACGGCCACGACCTGCTCGGCCAGCTCGCCGTAATGCACCGTGCGGGTCAGGTCGTCGTCCGCGGCGGCCGGGCGGGTGTCGAGGTGCAGGACGACGTCGACGACGAACACCTGGCCCAGCGCCTTCTCGTGGCCGAGCACGCCGTGCCGCCCGCGGGCCCGCAACCCTTGCAGCGCAACACGGTCCAGGGGTCGACCCTGCTCGTCGAGCACCGGGCCGGCGTCGGTCGTCACGAGGCACCCCCCGCGTGCCGGCCCCGCGGGCGCTCGTCGGCGGCCGCCGCCGTGGCAGCCACGACCCGCACCGCGTCGGCGTTGGCGCG
Organism: Angustibacter peucedani; assembly: GCF_054779595.1. Classification (NCBI taxonomy): domain Bacteria; kingdom Bacillati; phylum Actinomycetota; class Actinomycetes; order Kineosporiales; family Kineosporiaceae; genus Angustibacter; species Angustibacter peucedani. The sequence continues at coordinate 4,414 of NZ_BAAGXY010000057.1, read as the reverse complement.
CACGTCGTGCACGCGCACGCACCAGGCGCCCGCCGCCGCGGCGAGCGCGGTCGTGGCGGTGGTGGCGTCCTCGCGGTCGGGCACCGCGCGGGGCTCGCCGTCGGCACCGGCCAGCAGCGAGCCGAGGAACCGCTTGCGCGAGGCCCCCACGAGCAGCGGCCGGCCCAGCCGCGACAGCTCGCCGAGGCGGGCCAGCAGCGCCCAGTTGTGCTCGGCGTTCTTCGCGAAGCCCAGGCCGGGGTCGAGCACCAGCTGCGCCGGGTCGATCCCCGCGGTGGTCAGCGTCTCGACCCGCGCCGACAGCTCGCGCGCCACGTCGGCGACCACGTCGTCGTAGTGCGCGAGCGAGCTCATGGTGGCCGACGGCCCGCGCCAGTGCATGACCACGAACGGCACCCGCGCCGCGGCGACGACCTGCGCCATGCCCGGGTCGGCCAGACCGCCGCTCACGTCGTTCACGACCGCGGCCCCGGCGTCCAGCGCCTGCTCGGCGACGGCCGCGTGCATGGTGTCGACGCTGACGACGACGCCGGCCTGCGCCAGCTCGCGGACGACGGGCAGCACCCGCCGCAGCTCCTCGACCGACGGCACCGGCTCGGCCCCCGGACGCGTCGACTCGCCGCCGACGTCGACCAGGTCGGCGCCCTGCTCGACGAGGTCGAGCCCGTGCCGGACGGCGGCCCCGGCGTCGAGCCAGAGCCCGCCGTCGCTGAACGAGTCGGGCGTGACGTTGACGACCCCCATGACCAGGCAGCGCTCCCGCGCCGCCTCGGCCAGCACGCCCGGCAGCCCCAGCACCGCGGCCGCAGGGCCGGCCTGGGCCACGTCAGCCCCGGCCGCGCAGCAGGCTCATCGCCTCGGCCCGCGTGGCGACGTCGCGCAGCTGGCCGCGCACCGCGCTGGTGATCGTGCGGGTGCCCGGACGCCGGACGCCGCGCATCGCCATGCACAGGTGCTCGGCCTCGATCACCACCAGCACGCCGCGCGGCTGCAGGTGGTCGACGAGCGCGTCGGCGATCTGGCTGGTCATGCGCTCCTGCACCTGCGGGCGGCGGGCGAACACGTCGACCAGCCGGGCCAGCTTCGACAGCCCGGTGACCCGGCCGTCCTTGTGCGGGATGTACCCGACGTGCGCCACGCCGTGGAACGGCACCAGGTGGTGCTCGCACATCGAGTAGACGTCGATGTCGCGCACCAGGACGAGCTCGTCGTGGCCGATCTCGAACGTCGTGGTGAGCACGTCGTCCGGCGTCTGGTCGAGGCCGGCGTAGATCTCGGCGAACGAGCGCGCGACCCGCTGCGGGGTCTCGCGCAGGCCGTCGCGGTCGGGGTCCTCGCCGATCGCGAGCAGCAGCTCGCGCACGGCCGCGGCGGCCCGTGGCTGGTCGATCACGCCCCGGCCCCGGTCAGGCGCCCGGCTCGACGGACCCGCCCTCGGGCACCTCGACCACCGCGGCCGGCGGGTGCTCGCGGTCGTCCTGCACGGCGTGCCCGTTGCTGGCGGCCTTCTCGTTCGGCGTCTGCACCGGCGGCAGGTCGCTGATCGGGCGGCGCTCGCTGCTCAGCCAGATCGGGCGCTCGGGCGCCTTGCGGACGTCGGCGAAGATCTCGAGCAGCTCGGGGCCGCCCAGCGTCTCCTTCTCGAACAGCTTGAGCACCAGGTCGTCCAGGACGTCGCGGTTCTCGACGAGCACCTGCCAGGCCTCGTCGTGCGCGGCCTCGATCAGCCGGCGGACCTCCTCGTCGACGACCCCAGCGACCTCCTCGGAGTAGTCGCGGCCGTGGCCCATGTCGCGGCCCATGAAGACCTCGCCGCTCTCGGCGCCGAGCTTGATGGCCCCGATCCGCTCGCTCATGCCGAACTGCGTCACCATGCGGCGCGCCAGCCCGGTGGCCTTCTCGATGTCGTTCGACGCCCCGGTGGTCGGGTCGTGGAAGATCAGCTCCTCGGCGACGCGGCCGCCGAGGGCGTAGGCGAGCTGGTCGAGCAGCTCGTTGCGCGTCGTCGAGTACTTGTCGTCGACCGGCAGCACCATCGTGTAGCCGAGGGCGCGGCCGCGCGGCAGGATCGTGATCTTGGCGACCGGGTCGGTGTGCCGCAGCGCCGCGGCGACCAGGGCGTGCCCGCCCTCGTGGTACGCCGTGATCTTCTTCTCCTTCTCGTTCATCATCCGGGTGCGCTTCTGCGGCCCGGCGACCACGCGGTCGACGGCCTCGTCGATCGCGGCGTCGTCGATGAACTTCGCGCTGTTGCGCGCGGTGAGCAGGGCGGCCTCGTTCAGGACGTTCGCGAGGTCGGCGCCGGTGAAGCCCGGCGTGCGGCGCGCGATCGCCTCGAGGTCGACGTCCGGTGCCATGGGCTTGCCCTTGGAGTGCACCGACAGGATCTGGTGGCGGCCCTTCTTGTCGGGCGCGTCGACCGCGACCTGGCGGTCGAAGCGGCCCGGGCGCAGCAGCGCCGGGTCGAGGATGTCGGGCCGGTTGGTGGCGGCGATGAGGATGACGTTGGTCTTGACGTCGAAGCCGTCCATCTCGACGAGCAGCTGGTTCAGCGTCTGCTCGCGCTCGTCGTGACCGCCGCCCAGGCCGGCGCCGCGGTGGCGGCCGACGGCGTCGATCTCGTCGACGAAGATGATGGCCGGCGCGTTGGCCTTGGCCTGCTCGAACAGGTCGCGCACCCGGCTGGCGCCGACGCCGACGAACATCTCGACGAAGTCCGAGCCCGAGATGGTGAAGAACGGCACGCCCGCCTCGCCGGCGACGGCGCGCGCGAGCAGGGTCTTGCCGGTGCCCGGCTGGCCGTAGAGCAGCACGCCCTTGGGGATCTTGGCGCCGACGGCCTGGAACTTGGCCGGCTCGGCGAGGAACTCCTTGATCTCCTGCAGCTCCTCGACCGCCTCGTCGACGCCCGCGACGTCGGCGAAGGTGACCTTGGGGGCCTCCTTGCTGACCATCTTGGCGCGCGACTTGCCGAAGCTCATGACCCGGTTGCCGCCGCCCTGCGCCTGGCTCATGAGGAACCAGAACAGGCCCAGGATGATGATGATCGGGATGATCGAGACCAGCAGCGACGAGACCCAGCTCGGGCGCGGGTTCTCGTCGTTGAAGCCGCCGGGCAGCTTGCCGGCCTTGGACGCCGTGTCGATCGCGGTGACGACCTGCTCGCCGCGGGGGGTCACGTAGAACGCCTGCACGCGGGTGGCGTCCTTGACGCCGTTGCCGGTGAAGGTCTGCCCCTTCTTCAGCGTCAGGTCGATGCGCTGCTCGCCGTCGACGAGCTTGACCTTGTCGACCTTGCCGGAGTCGATCAGGGTCAGCGCCGAGCTGGTGTCGATGCGCTGGAACGACTCGCCGATCGAGCCGAGGCGCAGCACCGACAGGCCGATGAGCACGATGAGAACGACCCAGACGAACGGGCCGCGCAAGATGCGCTTGAAGTCCATTGATGTAGGGGCCGAGACCCCGTCCTCCTGCTCGATCGACGCTGGCTGGGCCGCCGTCAGGCGCGGCGGACCAGTGGTCCACGACCTGGCCACGACGGTACACCGGTACCTGCGCGAGCACGGACGCCGTCCACTGCCCGCTCAACGTGCGGGGTCCGACCCGTGTTCCGGGCCGTGTCCCGGGTTGGTCCGGGTCGGTCCAGGTCGGTCGGTGCCGGTCGGTCAGGAGTAGACGTGCGGCGCGAGCGTGCCGACGAACGGCAGGTTGCGGTACTTCTCGGCGTAGTCCAGGCCGTAGCCCACGACGAACTCGGGGTCGATGTCGAACCCGACGTACCGGACGTCGACCTCGACCTTGGCCGCCGCGGGCTTGCGCAGCAGCGTGCAGATCTCGACCGACGCCGGACCGCGAGAGCGCAGGTTGGCGACCAGCCACGACAGGGTCAGGCCGGAGTCGACGATGTCCTCGACGATGAGCACGTTGCGCCCGGTGATGTCCTGGTCCAGGTCCTTCAGGATGCGCACGACGCCCGAGGACTTGGTGCCCGACCCGTACGACGACACGGCCATCCAGTCCATCTCGGCCGGGTGGTGCAGCGCCCGCGCCAGGTCGGCCATCACCATGACCGCGCCCTTCAGGACGCCCACCAGCAGCAGGTCCTGGCCGGCGTAGTCGGCGTCGACCTTCGCCGCCAGCTCACCCAGCCGCTGCTGGATCTGCTCGGCCGAGATCAGCACCGTCGAGAGGTCGTCGCCCATGTCCTGGTCGTCCACGAGGAGCAGCCTGCCACATGCCCGGCGGCCGCCCACGCCCCCGGGCAGCGCCACCCGTCCCTGGCCGCGCCAGGCCGTGACGAGGGCGTCGAGCGCGGCCACGTGCCGGCTCGAGAGCTGTCCGGCCGGGCTCCCGGCGGCGAGCGCCGCCCGGTGCAGCACGCGCCGGCGGACGGCCGGGGCGAGCGCCGCCAGCC
>NZ_BAAGXY010000056.1:0-2586 GCF_054779595.1 Angustibacter peucedani | reverse complement strand
GTCGTGCTGCTCGGTCCGGCCAGCGAGGTCGGCCGGGCCGCGCTGGCCCGCCGTCCCGACCTGGCGCGCGCGGTGCTCGAGCGCTGGCGGGCCGCGCTGCCGGCCGGGTCGCTCGCGGTCGAGGTGGTCTGCCACCACGGTCCGCCGGGCGGTCCGCTGAGCGTCGAGCACGCGGCGCGGATGCTGGCGCTGGCCCGCGAGGCCGGGGTGCCGGCGGTGCTGACGAACGCCGTCCGGTACGCCACGCCGGACGGCGCCGCGACCGCCGACGTCCTGGACGCCACCCGCCGGCTGGTGCCGCTCGACGTCCGGCACCTCGACCGCGTCACCGCGCAGGGGCACCTGGCGAACGGGTCGGCCATGGCGCGCACCGCGGCCGAGATGGCCGGTGCGCTGGGCGGCGGCCACCAGGCGGCGGGCGAGCAGGCCCGGCGGCTGCTCGACGACACCGCCGCCCTCGCCGCCCGCTGCCGGCTCGACCCGCGAGCCGACCTCGGCATCGGCTCGGTGCACCTGCCCGAGCCGGCCGTGCTCGGCCTGACCCCCGACCAGCACCCCGGTGCCGTGCTGCGCGAGCGCACCCGCGCGGCCGTGGCGAGCTGCTACCCCGGGGCGTCGGCGCGGCGGCTGCGCGAGGTCGAGCAGCGGCTGGACGACGAGCTCGCCGTGGTCGACCACCTGGGCTACCCGACGTACTTCCTCACCGTGGCGGCGGTCTGCGACCTGGTGCGCGAGATGGGCGTGCGGGTCGCGGCGCGCGGGTCGGGCGCGGGCAGCCTGGTCAACTACCTGCTGGGCATCAGCGGCATCGAGCCGCTCGAGCACGGGCTGCTGATGGAGCGGTTCTGCTCGCCGCTGCGCGCGCAGCTGCCCGACATCGACGTCGACGTCGAGTCCGCGCGGCGCACCGAGGTCTACGAGCGGGTGCTGCAGCGGTTCGGGGGCGAGCGGGTCACCTGCGTGTCGATGATGGACACCTACCGGGTGCGGCACGCGGTGCGCGACGTCGGCGCGGCGCTGGGCCTGCCGCCCGCCGAGGTCGACGCGATCGCCAAGTCGTTCCCGCACATCCGGGCCAGCAACGCCCGCGCCGCGATCGCCGAGCTGCCCGAGCTGCAGGCCAGCGGGCTGGGCCACGAGCGGCTCGACCTGCTGTTCGAGCACGTCGAGCGGCTCGACGCGCTGCCCCGGCACGTCGCGCTGCACCCGTGCGGCGTGGTGCTGTCCGACGCCACGCTGCTCGACCGCACACCGGTCGAGGCGAGCTGGATCGGCTTCCCGATGAGCCAGTTCGACAAGGACGACGTCGAGGCGATGGGCCTGCTCAAGCTCGACGTGCTCGGCATCCGCATGCAGTCGGCCATGGCGCACGCCGTCGACGAGGTGGCCCGGGTCGACGGCGTGCAGGTCGACCTCGACGACCGCGAGCAGCTGCCGCTGGACGACCCCGCCACCTACCGGCTGATCCGCTCGACGCACACGCTGGGCTGCTTCCAGATCGAGTCGCCGGGCCAGCGCGAGCTGGTCGGGAAGTTCGGCCCCGAGACGTTCTCCGACCTCGTCATCGACATCTCGCTGTTCCGCCCGGGCCCGGTGAAGTCCGACATGGTGACGCCGTTCCTGCAGGCCCGGCAGGGCTGGCGCGAGCCCGAGTACCTGCACCCCACGCTGCGCGAGGCGCTCAGCACCACCTACGGCGTCGTCGTCTTCCACGAGCAGGTGCTGCAGATCGTCGCGGTCACCACCGGCGTCAGCCTGGCCGAGGCCGACGAGGTGCGCCGGGCGATGGGCTCGACGACCGGCCAGGCCGAGGTCGAGGCCTGGTGGCGACCGGTCGCCGCGGCCCGTGGCTACGCACCACCCGACGTCGAGCGGATCTGGCAGGTGCTCAAGGCGTTCGCGTCGTTCGGCTTCTGCAAGGCGCACGCCGCCGCGTTCGCGCTGCCTACCTACCAGTCGGCCTGGCTCAAGGCGCACCACCCGGCGGCGTTCCTGGCCGGCGTCCTGACCCACGACCCGGGCATGTACCCCAAGCGCCTGATCCTGGACGACGCGCGCAGCCTCGGCATCGCGGTGCTCGGCCTCGACGTCAACCTCAGCGAGGCCGCCTACCGGGTCGAGCGGGTCGCGCCGTGGGACGAGCCGCCGCCCGCCGTCCTCGACCAGCTCGACGCCGGGCCCGACCGCCCGGACGACGGCCCGCGCGCCCGGCCGCACCCCGACCTGCCCGACGGGCGGGCGTACGGCATCCGGCTCTCGCTCGCCGACGTCAAGGGCATCACCGACGCCGAGGTCGAGCGCGTCGTCGCCGGCCGCCCCTACGCCTCGCTGGCCGACTTCTGGCACCGGGCCCGGGTGAGCCGTCCGGTGGTCGAGCGGCTCGTCGTGGCCGGGGCGTTCGACAGCCTGTACGGCCTGGGCGGGCTGGCCGCGCGGCTGCCGGTGCGCCGCCGTGGTCAGGTCACCCGGCGCGACCTGATGCTGCAGGTCACCGAGCTCGACCGCTGGACCCGCGCCACCAGCCGCGCCGCCCGGGGCACGGGACGCGGCCGGGCCGGGGGAGCGGCGGCGCGGCGCGGCGCGGCG
>NZ_BAAGXY010000055.1:0-64505 GCF_054779595.1 Angustibacter peucedani | reverse complement strand
CCGGTCCGTGCGCGCGCCGCGCGCCGGACGGTCGCCGCGGTCGCGGCCCGGGCCGCGGGGCGCGCGCGGGGCAGCGGCCTGCTGCTGCGCGAGCTCCTTGGCCGTGACGTCACCCTTGTAGATCCAGACCTTCACGCCGATCCGGCCGAACGTCGTCCGGGCCTCGTACAGGCCGTAGTCGATGTTCGCGCGCAGGGTGTGCAGCGGCACGCGCCCCTCGCGGTAGAACTCCGAGCGCGACATCTCGGCGCCACCGAGGCGGCCCGAGCACTGCACCCGGATGCCCTTGGCACCGGCGCGCAGCGAGCTCTGCATGCCCTTGCGCATGGCGCGGCGGAACGAGACGCGGGCCGAGAGCTGCTCGGCGATGCCCTGGGCGACCAGCTGCGCGTCGATCTCGGGGTTCTTGACCTCGAGGATGTTCAGCTGCACCTGCTTGCCCGTGAGCTTCTCCAGCTCGCCGCGGATGCGGTCGGCCTCCGCGCCGCGACGGCCGATGACGATGCCCGGCCGGGCGGTGTGGATGTCGACGCGGACGCGGTCGCGCGTGCGCTCGATCTCGACCTTGCTGATGCCGGCCCGCTCCATGCCCGTGGACATGAGCTTGCGGATCGCGACGTCTTCCTTCACGTAGTCGCGGTAGCGCTGGCCCGGCTTCGTGCTGTCGGCGAACCACCGGCTCTTGTGGTCGGTGGTGATGCCCAGGCGGAACCCGTGCGGGTTGACCTTCTGTCCCACTAGCGGGTCCTCCCCTTCGTGGCGGCCTGACGGCCGGTGCTCTCGGTGTCGACGGTGCCCACGACCACGGTGATGTGGCTCGTGCGCTTGCGGATGCGGTATGCCCGACCCTGCGCGCGCGGCCGGAACCGCTTCATGGTCGGTCCCTCGTCGACGTACGCGGCCTGCACGACGAGCTCGCGCTCGTCGAACGCCTCGGAGGCCTTGTCCGCCTTGACCCGCGCGTTCGCGACGGCGCTCTCGAGCACCTTGCGCACGGGGTCGCTGGCGGCCTGCGGTGCGAACTGCAGCACCGCGCTGGCCTGCGTCGCCTGCTTGCCTCGGATGAGGTCGACGACGCGGCGGGCCTTCTGGGGCGTGACACGGACGTACCGCGCCTGCGCCTTGGCTTCCATCGCTGTCCCTTGTCTCTCGGTGAGTTCTGTCTGTGTCCGGTGAGGCCGGCGCGTCAGCGCCGGCGGCCCTTGCGGTCGTCCTTCTCGTGCCCGCGGAAGGTGCGGGTCGGAGCGAACTCACCGAGCTTGTGGCCGACCATCGACTCGGTCACGAAGACCGGGACGTGCTTGCGGCCGTCGTGCACGGCGATCGTGTGGCCGAGCATGTCCGGCACGATCATCGAGCGCCGGGACCAGGTCTTGATGACGTTCTTGGTCCCCTTCTCGTTCTGCACGTCCACCTTCTTCTGCAGGTGGTCGTCGACGAAGGGGCCCTTCTTCAGACTACGAGGCATGTGTCAGGGCTCCTCAGCGCTTCTTGCCGGTACGACGGCGACGGACGATCAGCTTGTCGCTGTCCTTGTTCGGACGACGGGTGCGGCCCTCGGGCTGGCCCCACGGGCTGACCGGGTGACGGCCGCCGGAGGTCTTGCCCTCGCCACCACCGTGCGGGTGGTCGATCGGGTTCATGGCCACACCGCGGACGGTCGGGCGCTTGCCCTTCCAGCGCATGCGGCCGGCCTTGCCCCAGTTGATGTTCGACTGCTCGGCGTTGCCCACCTCGCCGATCGACGCGCGGCAGCGCAGGTCGACGTTGCGGATCTCGCCGGACGGCATGCGCAGCTGGGCGTAGGGGCCGTCCTTGGCGACGAGCTGCACGCTGGCACCGGCCGAGCGGGCGATCTTCGCGCCGCCACCGGGCCGCAGCTCGATGGCGTGGATGACCGTGCCCACGGGGATGTTGCGCAGCGGCAGGTTGTTGCCGGGCTTGATGTCGGCCGAGGGGCCGTTCTCGATCTGGTCGCCCTGGCGCAGCTTGGCGGGGGCGAGGATGTAGCGCTTCTCGCCGTCCGCGTAGTGCAGCAGCGCGATGCGCGACGTGCGGTTGGGGTCGTACTCGATGTGAGCGACCTTGGCCGGCACGCCGTCCTTGTCGTGACGACGGAAGTCGATGACCCGGTAGGCGCGCTTGTGGCCACCACCGATGTGGCGGGTGGTCACGCGGCCGGAGTTGTTGCGGCCGCCGCTCTTGCTGAGCGGGCGGACCAGCGACTTCTCCGGCTGCGAGCGCGTCACCTCGACGAAGTCGGCGACGCTCGAACCGCGGCGGCCCGGGGTCGTCGGCTTGTACTTGCGGATACCCATGCTTGAAGTCCTCTTCGGTGCTCTCGTCGGCGACCCGGTCAGGAGACCGGACCCCCGAAGATGTCGATGGACCCCTCGCTCAGGGTCACGATGGCCCGCTTGGTGTCCTTGCGCTTGCCCAGGCCGAACCGGGTGCGGCGGGTCTTGCCCTTGCGGTTGAGGGTGTTGACCGACTTCACCTTGACGCCGAAGACCTGCTCGACCGCGATGCGGATCTCGGTCTTGTTGGCGCGCGGGTCGACGACGAAGGTGTAGGCCCCCTCGTCGAGCAGGCCGTAGCTCTTCTCGGACACGACCGGCGCGAGCAGCACGTCGCGCGGGTCCTTCTGCAGCTGGGTGCTCACTTCGCGGCCTCCTCGTCGGCAGCCTCGGACTCGGTCGCGACGGCCTTGGCGCTCTTGCCCTTGGCCGGGCCCGCGACGAACGCGTCGAGCGCGGCGGACGTGAAGACCACGTCGTCGGCGCACAGCACGTCGTAGGTGTTGAGCTGGTCGGGCACGATCGCGTGGACGCGGTCGACGTTCGACAGGCTCTTCCAGGCCAGGACGTCGTCGCGCTGGACGACCACGAGCAGGTGCTTGCGCTCGGACACCGCGGCCAGCGCCTGGACGGCGGCCTTGGTGGACGGCGCGTCGCCCTCGACCAGCGAGGACAGCACGTGCACGCGGCCGTTGCGCGCCCGGTCGGACAGGGCCCCGCGCAGGGCGGCGGCCTTCATCTTCTTGGGCGTGCGCTGGCTGTAGTCGCGCGGCTGGGGGCCGTGCACGACGCCACCGCCGGCGAACTGCGGCGCACGGGTCGAGCCCTGACGGGCGCGGCCGGTGCCCTTCTGGCGGTAGGGCTTGCGGCCACCGCCGCGGACCTCGCCGCGGGTCTTGGTGGCGTGCGTGCCCTGGCGGGCGGCGGCCTGCTGGGCCACCACGACCTGGTGGATCAGCGGCACGTTGGTCTGCACGTCGAAGATCTCGGCGGGCAGCTCGACCGTGCCGGACTTCTTGCCGGACGGCGAGAGGACGTCGATGGTCGACATGGTGTCAGGCCCCCTTCACGGTGAGCTTGGCAGCGGTCTTGACCAGCACCACGCCGCCCTTGGGGCCGGGGACGGCGCCCTTGATGAGCAGCAGGCCCTTGTCGGCGTCGACGGCGTGCACGGTGAGGTTCTGGGTGGTCTTGCGCACGTTGCCCATGCGACCGGCCATCTTCAGGCCCTTGAACACGCGGCCGGGCGTCGAGGCCCCGCCGATCGAGCCGGGCTTGCGGTGGTTGCGGTGCGAGCCGTGCGAGGCGCTGACGCCCTTGAAGCCGTGACGCTTCATGACGCCGGCGGTGCCCTTGCCCTTCGTGGTCCCGACGACGTCGACCTTCTGGCCGGCCGCGAAGACCTCGACGGTGACTTCCTGCCCGAGGGCGTACTCGCCGGCGTCGGCGGTGCGCAGCTCGACCAGGTGGCGACGCGGGGTGACACCGGCCTTCGCGAAGTGACCGGCCATCGGCTGGTTCACCTTGCGAGGGTCGATCGCGCCGTACGCGATCTGGACGGCGTCGTAACCGTCGCTGTCGGAGGTACGGACCTGGGTGACGACGCACGGCCCGGCCTGCACGACGGTCACCGGCACGAGCCGGCCCGCGTCGTCCCAGACCTGGGTCATTCCGAGCTTCTCACCCAGGACGCCCTGGATCTGCTTGGTCATGGTGTTGGTGTCCTCAGAGCTTGATCTCGATGTTCACGTCCGCCGGCAGGTCGAGCCGCATGAGCGAGTCGACGGCCTTCGGCGTGGGGTCGATGATGTCGATGAGGCGCTTGTGCGTGCGCATCTCGAAGTGCTCGCGGCTGTCCTTGTACTTGTGCGGCGAACGGATGACGCAGTAGACGTTCTTCTCCGTCGGCAGCGGCACCGGACCGACGACCGTCGCACCAGCGCGCGTCACCGTGTCGACGATCTTGCGCGCCGAGCTGTCGATGACCTCGTGGTCGTAGGACTTCAGCCGGATGCGGATCTTCTGTCCCGCCATCGCTTCGTTGAACTCTCTCTCGTCGCTGGTGCTGCTGGCCCGGGTCGGCGGGAGCCGCTCCGGGGTTGGTGACCTTCGTCCGACCCCCGAGGTCGGGCGTGTCGCGCTTGCGCCACGCGCCGGGGCTGACATCCTGGCGGATGCCGTCCTCGTCGGGTCTTGTCGGTCACCGGCCTGGGCCGGACGTCGACACGCCTTCCCCGCCGTCAGGCGGAGCGCCGGGAGCCGCCCACGTGGTGGTCAGCCGCGCCGGGGCGCGTCGAGCAACTGGTCCAGTGTGCCAGAGGCACCCGGCCCTTGGCCAATCCGCACGAGGCGGTGGCCGGCCGGTGCCCGGCCGCGCCACGGGGCCCGGGCGAAATCCGCCCGAGCCCCGTGGCCGGTGGTGCAGGAACTACTTGATGATCTTGGTGACGCGGCCCGCACCGACGGTGCGGCCACCCTCGCGGATGGTGAAGCCCATGCCCTCGTCCATCGCGATCGGCTGGATGAGGTCCACCTTCATCTCGGTGTTGTCACCCGGCATGACCATCTCGGTGCCCTCGGGGAGGGTCACGACGCCGGTCACGTCCGTCGTCCGGAAGTAGAACTGGGGGCGGTAGTTGCCGTAGAACGGCGTGTGCCGGCCACCCTCGTCCTTGCTCAGGATGTAGACGTTCGCCTCGAACTCGGTGTGCGGGGTGATCGAGCCCGGCTTGCAGACGACCTGGCCACGCTCGACGTCCTCGCGCTTGATGCCGCGCAGCAGGAGGCCGACGTTCTCGCCCGCCTGGCCCTCGTCGAGCAGCTTGCGGAACATCTCGATGCCGGTGACGGTCGTCTTGGCCGGCGGGCCGGTGTGGATGCCGACGATCTCGACCTCCTCGTTGACCTTGAGGATGCCGCGCTCGATACGACCGGTGACGACGGTGCCGCGACCGGTGATCGTGAAGACGTCCTCGACGGGCATGAGGAACGGCTTGTCGGTGTCGCGCTCCGGCTGCGGGATCGACTCGTCGACCGCGTTCATGAGCTCCATGAGCTTGTCGCCCCACTCGGCGTCGCCCTCGAGCGCCTTCAGCGCCGAGACGCGCACGACCGGCAGGTCGTCGCCCGGGAACTCGTAGGAGGTCAGCAGCTCGCGGACCTCCATCTCGACGAGCTCGAGGATCTCCTCGTCGTCGACCATGTCGGCCTTGTTCAGCGCGACGACGATGTAGGGGACGCCGACCTGGCGGGCCAGGAGGACGTGCTCCTTCGTCTGCGGCATCGGGCCGTCGGTGGCGGCGACCACGAGGATCGCGCCGTCCATCTGGGCCGCACCGGTGATCATGTTCTTGATGTAGTCGGCGTGCCCGGGGCAGTCGACGTGCGCGTAGTGCCGCGCCTCGGTCTGGTACTCGACGTGCGCGATCGAGATCGTGATGCCGCGCTGCTTCTCCTCGGGCGCCTTGTCGATCTGGTCGAAGGCCGACGCCTCGTTGAGGTTCGGGTACTTGTCGTGCAGCACCTTGGTGATCGCGGCCGTCAGCGTCGTCTTGCCGTGGTCGATGTGACCGATGGTGCCGATGTTGACGTGCGGCTTAGTCCGCTCGAACTTCGCCTTACCCACTGTGGGTCCTCCTCAGGACTGGGTCTGTCGCCGCGGTTCTGGGTGATGCGGCAGGTCTGTGGTGTCTGTACTGCTGGGTCGTGCTGGTGGTGCAGGTGGAGCTACTCGCCCCGCGCCTTCTTGATGATCTCCTCGGAGACGTTGCGGGGCACCTCGGCGTAGGAGTCGAACTGCATGCTGTAGTTCGCCCGGCCCTGGGTCTTGGAGCGCAGGTCGCCAACGTAGCCGAACATCTCGGACAGCGGGACCAGGGCCCGGACGACCTTGGCGCCCGAGGCGTCCTCCATCGACTGGATCTGGCCGCGCCGCGCGTTCAGGTCGCCGATGACGTCGCCCATGTAGTCCTCGGGCGTGCGCACCTCGACGGCCATGACCGGCTCGAGCAGGACGGGGTCGGCCTGGCGGACGGCCTCCTTCAGCGCCATCGAGCCGGCGATCTTGAACGCCATCTCCGAGGAGTCGACGTCGTGGGCCGCACCGTCGAGCAGCGTGGCCTTGAGACCCACGAGGGGGTAGCCGGCCAGGACGCCCAGCTGCATGGCGTCCTGGATGCCGTGGTCGACGCTGGGGATGTACTCGCGCGGGACACGGCCACCGGTGACCTTGTTCTCGAACTCGTACATCGCGCCGTCCTCGGACACCAGCGGCTCGAAGGTGAGCTGCACCTTCGCGTACTGGCCCGAGCCACCCGTCTGCTTCTTGTGGGTGTAGTCGAACTTCACGACCGGACGACGGATCGTCTCGCGGTAGGCGACCTGGGGCTTGCCGACGTTCGCCTCCACCTTGAACTCGCGCCGCATGCGGTCGACGAGGATGTCGAGGTGGAGCTCGCCCATGCCCTTGATGATGGTCTGGCCGGTCTCCTCGTCCTGCTGCACCTGGAAGGTCGGGTCCTCCTCGGCGAGCTTCTGGATCGCGGTGCCCAGCTTCTCCTGGTCGCCCTTGGTCTTGGGCTCGATCGCGACCGAGATGACCGGGTCCGGGAAGGTCATGGACTCCAGGACGACCTGGTCGCTCGGGTCGCACAGGGTGTCGCCGGTGGTGGTGTCCTTCAGGCCGATCATCGCGTAGATGTGGCCCGCGGTGGCGTCCTCGACCGGGTTCTCCTTGTTGGAGTGCATCTGGAACAGCTTGCCGATGCGCTCCTTGCGGCCCTTGGTCGAGTTGATGACGCCCGAGCCCGACGCGACGTGGCCGGAGTACACGCGCACGTAGGTCAGCTTGCCGAAGAACGGGTGCGAGGCGACCTTGAACGCCAGCGCCGAGAACGGCTCGGAGGCGTCCGGCTTGCGGATGATCTCGACGGACTCGTCGCGGACGTCGTGGCCGATCATCGGCGGGACGTCGAGCGGCGAGGGCAGGTAGTCGACGACGGCGTCGAGCATGGGCTGCACGCCCTTGTTCTTGAACGCCGAGCCGCACAGGACCGGGTAGATGTCGCCGGTGACCGTGAGCTTGCGCAGCGCGCCCTTGAGCTCCTCGGGCGTGAGCTCCTCGCCGCCGAGGTACTTCTCGAGCAGCGCCTCGTCGCTCTCGGCGAGGGTCTCGACCAGGGTGTGCCGGTACTCGTTGGCCTTCTCGACCAGGTCGGCCGGGATCTCCTCGATCGTGTAGGCCTCGCCCTTGCCCGTGTCGCCGCGCCAGGTGAGGGCGCGCATGTACATCAGGTCGACGACGCCGACGAAGTCGCTCTCGGAGCCGATGGGCAGCTGGATCGGCAGCGGCTTGGCGCCGAGGCGGTCGATGATCGTCTGCACGGTGAAGTAGAAGTCCGCGCCGAGCTTGTCCATCTTGTTGACGAAGCAGATGCGCGGGACGTTGTACTTGTCGGCCTGGCGCCACACGGTCTCGGACTGGGGCTCGACGCCCTCCTTGCCGTCGAACACCGCGACCGCGCCGTCGAGGACGCGCAGCGAGCGCTCGACCTCGACGGTGAAGTCGACGTGGCCGGGGGTGTCGATGATGTTGAACTGGGTGCCCTCCCAGAAGCAGGTCGTCGCGGCCGACGTGATGGTGATGCCGCGCTCCTGCTCCTGCTCCATCCAGTCCATCGTGGCCGCGCCGTCGTGGACCTCACCGATCTTGTAGTTGATCCCGGTGTAGAACAGGACCCGCTCGGTGGTGGTGGTCTTGCCGGCGTCGATGTGCGCCATGATGCCGATGTTGCGGACCTTGGTGAGGTCGGTCAGCACGTCCTGTGCCACGGTTTTCCTGCCCTCTGCGTCGATTCAGGGCCGGTGTCGACCCCGTGTCTCAAAGTTCTGCGTGCCGGTGCGCGGCGGGGGCGCGCGGCCCCCGCCGACGGCTCACCAGCGGTAGTGCGCGAAGGCCTTGTTGGACTCGGCCATCTTGTGCGTGTCCTCGCGACGCTTGACCGCGGCCCCCAGGCCGTTGCTCGCGTCGAGGATCTCGTTCATGAGGCGCTCGGTCATGGTCTTCTCGCGACGGTCGCGCGAGTAGTTGACCAGCCAGCGCAGCGCCAGCGTCGTGGAGCGGCCCGGCTTGACCTCGATCGGCACCTGGTAGGTCGCGCCGCCGACGCGGCGGGACTTGACCTCGATGGCCGGCTTGATGTTGTCGAGCGCGCGCTTGAGCGTGACGACCGGGTCGGTGCTGGTCTTCTCGCGGGTGCCCTCGAGGGCGCCGTAGACGATCCGCTCGGCCACGGCCTTCTTGCCGTCGAGCAGGATCTTGTTGACCAGCTGCGTGACCAGCGGCGAGTTGAACACCGGGTCGACGACGAGCGGTCGCTTCGGGGCGGGACCCTTGCGAGGCATCAGCTCTTCTCCTTCTTCGCGCCGTACCGGCTGCGAGCCTGCTTGCGGCCGCGGACACCCTGCGTGTCCAGCGAGCCGCGGACGATCTTGTAGCGGACGCCGGGGAGGTCCTTCACCCGGCCGCCGCGCACGAGCACGATCGAGTGCTCCTGCAGGTTGTGGCCGACGCCCGGGATGTACGCCGTGACCTCGATGCCGCTGGTGAGGCGCACGCGCGCCACCTTGCGCAGCGCCGAGTTCGGCTTCTTCGGGGTCGTCGTGTAGACGCGCGTGCACACGCCCCGCCGCTGCGGGCTCCCCTTGAGGGCAGGGGTCTTGGTCTTGGTGACCTTGTCCTGCCGGCCCTTGCGGACCAGCTGCTGGATCGTGGGCACTCTGTCTCCGTCTCTTGCGCGGTCGTGCTGCCTGGTGTCGTGCTGGGTCTGGTGCTGCGCCCGGGCGGTCCGCCCCGACCCCCCGTGGCCTGTCCGGCCCCCGTGGTCGGGCGTGTCGGGCGACGTCGCTGCGCGGTGAGCTCGCGATGAGCGGGGCTCGGCGTCAGCGGGCGCGTGCGGCCCGGGTGACCCCAGGCACGGAGGACAACTTTACCCGTCCGTGCTCGCCGGGGTCAAAATGACCGGCACGGGACCGGCCGGCTCGCGCCGACCGGCCCCGTCGTCCGGTCTCGTGCGTCATCAGCTGCCGCGCAGGTCCCCGAAGTCGAGGTCCTCCAGCGGCACGGCCTGGCCGGAGCCCTGGCCGAAGGGGGCGTAGTCGATGTCCTCGTACCCCGGCATGGCGTACATGAGGGACCGCGCCTCCTCGGTGGGCTCGACCCGGACGTTGCGGTAGCGGGGGAGCCCCGTGCCGGCCGGGATCAGCTTGCCGATGATGACGTTCTCCTTCAGGCCCAGCAGCGGGTCGCTGCGCCCGTTGATCGCCGCGTCCGTGAGCACCCGGGTGGTCTCCTGGAACGAGGCCGCGGACAGCCACGACTCCGTCGCCAGGGAGGCCTTGGTGATGCCCATGAGCTCCGGGCGGCCCGAGGCCGGGCTGCCGCCCTCGGCCACGACCCGGCGGTTCTCGGACTCGAAGCGGGTGCGCTCGGCGAGCTCGCCGGGCAGCAGGTCCGCGTCGCCGGACTCGATGATCGTCACCCGGCGCAGCATCTGCCGGACGATGACCTCGATGTGCTTGTCGTGGATCGACACGCCCTGGCTGCGGTAGACCTCCTGCACCTCGTCGACGAGGTGCGTCTGCACCGCGCGCGGGCCGAGGATGCGCAGGACCTGCTTGGGGTCGATGGCGCCCTGGACCAGCTTGGTGCCGACCTCGACGTGGTCGCCGTCCGCCACGAGCAGGCGCGAGCGGCGCGACACCGGGTAGGCGTGCTCCTCCGAGCCGTCGTCCGGCGTGAGCACGACGCGACGGGTCTTGTCGGTCTCCTCGACGGCGATCCGGCCGGTGGCCTCGGCGATCGGGGCCACGCCCTTGGGGGTGCGGGCCTCGAACAGCTCGACGACGCGCGGCAGGCCGTGGGTGATGTCGTCACCCGCGACGCCGCCGGTGTGGAACGTGCGCATCGTCAGCTGCGTGCCGGGCTCGCCGATCGACTGGGCGGCGATGATGCCGACCGCCTCGCCGATGTCGACGAGCTTGCCGCTGGCCAGCGAGCGCCCGTAGCACTGGGCGCAGGTGCCGACCTTGGACTCGCAGGTCAGGACCGAGCGGACCTTGACCTCGCGCACGCCGTGGCTGATCAGCAGGTCGATCGACACGTCGCCGAGGTCGGTGCCGGCCGGCAGCACCGTGGTGCCGTCGACGACGACGTCCGCGGCCAGGCTGCGGGCGTAGACCGAGGTCTCGACGTCGTCGTGCTTGCGCAGTGCGCCGTCGGTGCCCTCGACCGCGATCGGCAGGACGAACCCGCGGTCGGTGCCGCAGTCGTCCTCGCGGACGATGACGTCCTGCGACACGTCCACCAGACGACGGGTGAGGTACCCGGAGTCGGCGGTGCGCAGCGCGGTGTCGGCCAGACCCTTGCGGGCGCCGTGGCTGGAGATGAAGTACTCCAGCACCGAGAAGCCCTCGCGGAAGTTCGCCTTCACCGGGCGGGGGATGATCTCGCCCTTCGGGTTGGCGACCAGGCCACGCATGCCGGCGATCTGGCGGACCTGCATCCAGTTACCACGCGCACCGGAGTTGACCATCCGGTACACCGAGTTGGACGCCGGGAGGTTGTTCTCCATCTCCTTGGCGATCTCGTTGGTGGCCTGAGTCCAGATCTCGATGAGCTCCTGGCGGCGCTCGTCGTCGGTGATCAGACCGCGCTCGTACTGGCCCTGGACCTTCGCGGCCTTGGCCTCGTAGGACTCCAGGATCTCCTTCTTGCGCGGCGGCGTGACGACGTCCGAGATGGCGACGGTCGTGCCGGAGCGGGTGCCCCAGTGGAAGCCGGCCTCCTTGAGCGCGTCGAGCGTCGCGGCGACCTGCACCTTGGGGTAGCGCTCGGCGAGGTCGTTGACGATCGCCGAGAGGCGCTTCTTGTCGACCGGCTCGTTCACGAACGGGTAGTCGACCGGCAGCGTCTCGTTGAACAGCGCGCGGCCCAGCGTGGTCTCGACCAGCAGCGGCTCGCCGTCGGTCCAGTCCTCGGGGGTCTCGAGCCCGGCGGTCGGGGCGACCCCGGCCAGCCGGATCTTGACGGTCGCGCCCAGGCTCAGCTCACGGGCATCGTAGGCCATGATCGCCTCGGCCAGCGAGCCGAGCACGCGCCCCTCCCCCACCGGCTGCTCGGTGAGCGAGGTGAGGTGGAACAGGCCGATGATCATGTCCTGGGTGGGCATGGTCACCGGACGGCCGTCGGCCGGCTTGAGGATGTTGTTGCTCGAGAGCATCAGGACGCGGGCCTCGGCCTGGGCCTCGACCGACAGCGGCAGGTGCACGGCCATCTGGTCGCCGTCGAAGTCGGCGTTGAACGCCGAGCAGACGAGCGGGTGGATCTGGATGGCCTTGCCCTCGACCAGCTGCGGCTCGAAGGCCTGGATGCCCAGGCGGTGCAGGGTCGGTGCGCGGTTCAGCAGCACCGGGTGCTCGGTGATGACCTCCTCGAGCACGTCCCACACCACGGCGCGGCCGCGCTCGACCATGCGCTTGGCGGACTTGATGTTCTGCGCGTGGTTGAGGTCGACCAGCCGCTTCATGACGAACGGCTTGAACAGCTCGAGCGCCATCTGCTTGGGCAGGCCGCACTGGTGCAGCTTGAGCTGCGGGCCGACGACGATGACCGAGCGGCCCGAGTAGTCGACGCGCTTGCCGAGCAGGTTCTGGCGGAACCGGCCCTGCTTGCCCTTGAGCATGTCGGACAGCGACTTCAGCGGCCGGTTGCCCGGGCCGGTGACCGGACGGCCGCGGCGACCGTTGTCGAACAGCGCGTCGACGGCCTCCTGCAGCATCCGCTTCTCGTTGTTGACGATGATCTCGGGCGCGCCGAGGTCGAGCAGCCGCTTGAGGCGGTTGTTGCGGTTGATGACGCGGCGGTACAGGTCGTTCAGGTCGGACGTCGCGAACCGGCCGCCGTCCAGCTGCACCATCGGGCGCAGGTCCGGCGGGATGACCGGGACGCAGTCCAGGACCATGCCCATGGGCGAGTTGCGCGTCGTGAGGAACGCGGACACGACCTTGAGGCGCTTGAGCGCACGGGTCTTCTTCTGCCCGCGGCCGGTGGCGATGGTCTCGCGCAGCGAGGCCGCCTCGGCGTCCAGGTCGAAGCTCTCGAGCCGCTTCTGGATCGCCGCGGCACCCATGCCGCCCTCGAAGTACAGGCCGAACCGGTCGCGCATCTCGCGGTAGAGCACCTCGTCGCCCTCGAGGTCCTGGACCTTGAGGTTCTTGAAGCGGTCCCAGACCGACGACAGGCGCTCGATCTCGGCGTCCGCGCGCTTGCGCAGCTGGTTCATCTCGCGCTCGGCCGACTCGCGCACCTTGCGGCGCGCGTCGGCCTTGGCGCCCTCGGACTCCAGCTGGGCCAGGTCGGTCTCGAGCCGCTTGGCGCGGGCCTCGACGTCGGAGTCGCGGCGGTTCTCGACCTCCTTCTTCTCGACCTCGATCTGGGCCTCGAGCGAGGGCAGGTCGCGGTGACGCGCCTCGTCGTCGACCGACGTGATCATGTAGGCGGCGAAGTAGATGACCTTCTCGAGGTCCTTCGGCGCCAGGTCGAGCAGGTAGCCCAGACGGCTGGGCACGCCCTTGAAGTACCAGATGTGCGTGACCGGGGCGGCCAGCTCGATGTGGCCCATGCGCTCACGCCGCACCTTGGCGCGGGTCACCTCGACGCCGCAGCGCTCGCAGATGATGCCCTTGAAGCGCACGCGCTTGTACTTGCCGCAGTAGCACTCCCAGTCCCGGGTGGGGCCGAAGATCTTCTCGCAGAAGAGCCCGTCCTTCTCCGGCTTCAGGGTGCGGTAGTTGATGGTCTCGGGCTTCTTCACCTCGCCGTGCGACCACTGGCGGATCTCGTCCGCGGTCGCCAGGCCGATGCGCAGCTCGTCAAAGAAGTTGACGTCCAGCACGTGGTTCCTTCTCTCAGTTCTCGGTGTGTGGTCTGACGGTCGGTTGACGGCGGTCCGTGGACCGACCCGTCAGACCTCCTCGACGCTGCTCGGCTCGCGCCGGCTCAGGTCGATGCCCAGCTCCTCGGCGGCGCGGAAGACGTCCTCGTCCGCGTCGCGCATCTCGATGGAGGTGCCGTCGCTGCTGAGGACCTCGACGTTGAGGCACAGCGACTGCATCTCCTTCAGGAGCACCTTGAACGACTCCGGGATGCCCGAGTCGGGGATGTTCTCGCCCTTGACGATCGCCTCGTAGACCTTGACGCGACCCTGGATGTCGTCGGACTTGATGGTCAGCAGCTCCTGCAGCGTGTAGGCCGCGCCGTACGCCTCGAGCGCCCACACCTCCATCTCGCCGAACCGCTGGCCGCCGAACTGGGCCTTACCACCCAGGGGCTGCTGCGTGATCATCGAGTAGGGGCCGGTCGAGCGCGCGTGGATCTTGTCGTCGACCAGGTGGTGCAGCTTCAGGATGTACATGTAGCCGACCGAGACCGGGTCCGGGAACGGCTCACCGGTGCGGCCGTCGAACAGCTGGCCCTTGCCCGAGCCGTCGACCAGGCGGTCGCCGTCGCGGGTCACCAGGGTGCTGTCGAGCAGACCGGTGATCTCCTCCTCGCGCGCGCCGTCGAAGACCGGCGACGCCACGCGGGTGCCCGCCGGGGCCTCCAGCGCGTCGGTCTTCATGTCCTGCGCCCACTCCGGGGAGCCCTCGACCTTCCAGCCGCGCGAGGCGACCCAGCCGAGGTGCGTCTCGAGCACCTGCCCGACGTTCATCCGGCTCGGCACGCCGAGCGGGTTCAGGACGACGTCGACCGGGGTGCCGTCCGGCAGGAACGGCATGTCCTCGACGGGGAGGATCTTGGAGATGACGCCCTTGTTGCCGTGGCGGCCGGCGAGCTTGTCGCCGTCGGTGATCTTGCGCTTGTTGGCCACGTAGACGCGCACCAGCTGGTTGACGCCCGGCGGCAGCTCGTCGCCCTCGTCGCGGTCGAAGACCTTGACGCCGATGACCGTGCCGGTCTCGCCGTGGGGCACCTTGAGCGAGGTGTCGCGCACCTCGCGCGCCTTCTCGCCGAAGATGGCGCGCAGCAGGCGCTCCTCGGGCGTCAGCTCGGTCTCGCCCTTGGGCGTGACCTTGCCGACCAGCAGGTCGCCGTCGCGCACCTCGGCGCCGATCCGGATGATCCCGCGCTCGTCGAGGTCGGCGAGGACCTCCTCGGAGACGTTCGGGATGTCGCGGGTGATCTCCTCCGGGCCCAGCTTGGTGTCGCGCGCGTCGACCTCGTGCTCCTCGATGTGGATCGAGGAGAGGAGGTCGTCCTGCACGACCCGCTGGGACAGGATGATCGCGTCCTCGTAGTTGTGGCCCTCCCACGGCATGAACGCCACGAGCAGGTTGCGCCCGAGCGCCATCTCGCCGCCGTCGGTGGACGGGCCGTCGGCCAGCAGCTGGCCGACCTCGACGCGGTCGCCCTCGTCGACGGCGGACCGCTGGTTGTACGAGGTGCCCTGGTTCGAGCGGCGGAACTTGGCCACGCGGTACGTGGTGTAGGTCGCGTCGTCGTTGGCCACGGTGACGGTGTCGGCCGAGACCTCCTGCACGACGCCGGCCTTCTCGGCCCGGACGACGTCACCGGAGTCGAGCGCCGCACGGTGCTCCATGCCGGTGCCGACGAGCGGCGCCTCGGCCTTGACCAGCGGCACCGCCTGGCGCTGCATGTTCGAGCCCATGAGGGCGCGGTTGACGTCGTCGTGCTCGAGGAACGGGATCATCGCGGTGGCGGCCGAGACCATCTGGCGCGCCGCGACGTCCATGTAGTCGACCGCGTCGGCGGCCACGAGCTCGACCTCGCCGCCCTTGCGGCGGACGGTCACCATGGCCTCGGCGAACTTGCCGCTGTCGTCCAGCGGCGCGTTGGCCTGGGCGATGACGAACTCGTCCTCCTCGTCGGCGGTCAGGTAGTCGACCTCGTCGCTGACCTTGCCCTTGGAGACCTTGCGGTACGGGGTCTCGACGAAGCCGAACGCGTTGATGCGCGCGTAGGTCGACAGCGAGCCGATCAGGCCGATGTTCGGGCCTTCCGGGGTCTCGATCGGGCACATGCGGCCGTAGTGCGACGGGTGGACGTCGCGGACCTCGAAGCCGGCGCGGTCGCGGGACAGACCACCCGGGCCGAGCGCCGACAGGCGGCGCTTGTGGGTCAGACCGGCGATCGGGTTGGTCTGGTCCATGAACTGCGAGAGCTGGCTGGTGCCGAAGAACTCCTTGATGGAGGCGACGACCGGCCGGATGTTGATCAGGGTCTGCGGCGTGATGGCCTCGACGTCCTGCGTGGTCATGCGCTCGCGGACGACGCGCTCCATGCGGGACAGGCCGGTGCGGACCTGGTTCTGGATCAGCTCGCCGACGGTGCGCAGGCGACGGTTGCCGAAGTGGTCGATGTCGTCGACCTCGACGCGCAGGTCGACGGCCTCGCCGTTCTTGTGGCCGGGCATGGTCGAGCCACCCGCGTGCAGGGTCACCAGGAAGCGGATCGTGGCGACGACGTCGTCGACGTCCAGCACGCTGGCCGACGGCTCCTTGTCGACGCCGAGCTTCTTGTTGATCTTGTAGCGGCCCACCCGCGCCAGGTCGTAGCGCTTGGGGTTGAAGTAGAGGTTCTCGAGCAGCGTCTGCGCGGCCTCGCGGGTCGGCGGCTCGCCCGGGCGCAGCTTGCGGTAGATGTCGAGCAGCGCGTCGTCCTGGCCGGAGGTGTGGTCCTTCTCCAGCGTCTGGCGCATCGACTCGAAGTCGCCGAACTCCTCGAGGATCTGCGCCTCGGTCCAGCCCAGGGCCTTCAGCAGCACCGTGACCGACTGCTTGCGCTTGCGGTCGATGCGGACGCCGACCATGTCGCGCTTGTCGATCTCGAACTCGAGCCAGGCGCCGCGCGAGGGGATCACCTTGGCGGTGTAGACGTCCTTGTCGGAGGTCTTGTCGGCGGTGCGCTCGAAGTACACGCCCGGCGAGCGGACGAGCTGGGAGACGACGACGCGCTCGGTGCCGTTGACGACGAAGGTGCCGCGCTCGGTCATGAGCGGGAAGTCGCCCATGAACACGGTCTGGCTCTTGATCTCGCCGGTGTTGGTGTTCATGAACTCGGCCGTCACGAAGAGCGGGGCCGCGTAGGTCATGTCCCGCTCCTTGCACTCGTCGATCGAGTACTTGGCGGGCTCGAACCGGTGGTCGCGGAACGACAGCGACATCGAGCCGGAGAAGTCCTCGATCGGGGAGATCTCCTCGAAGATCTCCTCGAGGCCGGACTTCTCGTGGATGTGGCTGTCGCCGGCGCTGGCCTGGACGCGCTGCTGCCAGACCTCGTTGCCGAGGAGCCAGTCGAAGCTGTCGGTCTGCAGGGCCAGGAGGTCGGGGACCTCAAGCGGTTCGCGGATCTTGCCGAAGCTGATGCGGCCGGAGGCCGTACGAGCGGTGGACGTCGAGCGTGCGGTGCGCGAGGCAGCCAACTGGGGTCCTTCCACGGGCCTTTGATGCGGTAAGTACGCATGCCGATCGCCCCGGCGCTCGGGTGGGCACAGAGGTGCTCATCCGATCGACGGGCAGGGAGACGGGCAGCGCAAAGCGCAAGCATACACGACGGCGCGCACGCGAGGAAACGCCCCGCCCGTGGACGACGGCGACCTGCTCGGGGAGAGCCCCGGGGCCTGCCACCGTCCGTGCGGTGCGCTGCGCCACGAGGATGACGCGCCGGGGGGCCTGCGTCAAGGGTGTCGCTGCTGCGGCGCGCCGCGCCGACGGCTCCCAGGGGGCCGGACCGGACCGGCTACAGGCCTCTGACCTGCGACACCAGCCAGCGGTCGCCCTTCTTGACCAGCGTCATCTCGACGCGGTTCTGGTCGACCTGCGGGCGCTCCAGCCTCGACGACGTCGTCGTCTGGTTGACGAAGAGCAGCACCGTGACCTCGTCGGCGGAGGCCCGCACGACGCTGGTGGCGGCCACCTCGGCCTGCACCGTCGCCTTGGTGTCGGTCGCCACCTTCTTGACCGCGTCGCCGGTGGTGCGCGCGTACTGCTCGCTGAACGGCGAGGTCGTCAGGGCCTTGCCGGCCGCGAAGTCGGCGTCCAGGTGGCGGTAGTCGTAGCTGAGCAGGGTGGCGGCCGAGGTGCGGGCGGTGCGCACGGCGTTGCCGCGGGCGCTGTCGACGGCGTCGTGGCGCCGGTCGACGACTACGAGGACGGCCAGGCAGGCCAGCACCACGACGAGCAGGGCGGCGAGGACGGCGAGCAGCCAGGTCGGCGCGACCCGCTGGCGGCGGGTCTCGGCCGGCGCCTCTTCGGCGGGCTCGACCGGCTCGACCGGCTCGACCGGCTCGGCCGGAGCGGTCGGCTCGACGTCCGGCTCGACGTCCGGCTCGACGACGGTGTCGACCGCGGGCTCGACGTCCGGCTGCTCGACCCGGCCGCGCGAGCGCTCGCCGGCCACCCGGCGCCGGCCCCCGGGGCGCGGGCTGGACGACGGGCGGCTGGTCGGGCTCACGCGGGGGCCTCCGGTGGGGGTGTCCTGGGACTTGGTGGTGGTCATGGCGGGCCTCACCCGACGAACTGCAGCTGGCTGGCCAGCCACTGCTCGCCGGAACGGTCCAGGTCGACCTGCACACGGTAGTGCCGCGGCACGGGCGTGGTCGCGGACGCGTTGGTGACGTCGGCGTCGACGACGAGCAGGACGCGCGCGCTGTCGGCGTCGTGCGAGACGAGCCCGGCGGTGACGACCTTGCCCTTGCTGACCGCCTTGTTGGTGGTCACGAGCTTCTTCAGCTCGGCGCTCTGCGCGCTGAACTCGGTCTTGAAGCTGCCGGTCGAGCCGGTGAGCACGCGCTGGGCGTCGCGGTCGAAGGTCCGGTAGTCCAGCGTCGTGAAGTTCACGCCCAGCTGGGTCGCGGCGGCCACGGCGTCCTCGCCCGCGGCGTCCGAGCGGCGCTGGTCGAGCACCTGGCGTCCCAGCAGCACGCCGGCGACCAGGCCGGCGACCACGAGCAGCGCGAGCGCCCCGGCGAGCGCGGTGCGGACGACGGGCCGGCTCATCCCTGACCTCCCAGGAGCATCCAGGCGAACGAGTCACCGGTCGACGGGGGTGCCGAGGTGACGACGGTGGGGACGTCCGCGCCGTACGCCTGCGCGGCGTCCAGGCCGAACGGCATCGAGGACGCCGACGACGAGGGGTCCTGCGGCGACGGCGCGTTCTGCGCCCCGCGGACGTCGCTGGCCGAGCCGCGCGGCAGCGCGCAGCGCACGCTGGTGTTGACCGGGGGCAGGCCCGTGGTCTGCTGCGGGTCGGTGCGCTTGGTGTCCTCGTAGCCCTTGGTGCAGGACGGCGGGTTGTCGGCGTTGAGCTGCAGGCCGAAGTGCGCCGTGCCGTCGCCGGGCACCACCGTGTAGCCGCCGCGGACGACGTCCGGGTAGGTGATGAACATCTGCCGGATGCCCTTGGTGCGGGTGACGGTGACCTGGCCGACGGTCACGAGGTTCGACAGCAGCGCGCCGAGGTCCTGGCGGTTCTCCTGCAGCAGCGCGTCGAGCTGCTGGCTGGCGACGACGCCGCGGTCGAGCACGGTGCGCAGGTCGGGGTCGCTGGTGCGCAGCTGGCCGGACAGGTCGGCCAGGTCCTTGGAGAACGAGCGGATGTCGGTGCCGGAGGCCTTCTGGGTGTCGAGCACCGTGTGGCCGTCCTGGATCAGCTTGGTGGTCTCTGGCAGCGCCTCGGTGGCCGACTGGGTCAGCGCGTCGCCGGCGTCGATCAGCCGCTGCAGGTCGGTCCCGCCGTTCTGGAACGTCTTGCCGAGCTCGTCGACGGTGGTGCTCAGGTCGTCGCGGTCGACCGAGCGCACCAGCCGGTCGACGTCCAGCAGCACGGTGTCGATGCGGGTGGGCGTGCGGGTGTCGTCGCGCGGGATCCGCGAGCCGCCGGCGAGGTACGGTCCGGCGTCCGAGCGCGGCTGGAGGTCGACGTACTGCTCGCCGACCGCCGAGCGGTTCTCGACCACCGCGAGGGTGTCGCGCGGCACCTCGGCGCCGCGGTCCATGCGCAGGTCGACCAGGACGCCGCCGTCGGTGAGCCGCAGCCGGTCGACCTTGCCGACGGTGACGCCGCGGTAGGTGACCTCGGCGCCGGTGAAGATGCCGCCGGAGTTCGCGAAGTCGGCGGTGACGACGTACGAGCCGCCGGCCACCTTGTCGAACAGGCCGACGTAGCGGGCCGAGAGCAGGCTGACCGCGGCCAGCGCGAGCGCCACGAAGACGACGAGCTGGACCCGTACTCCTCGGGTGACCATCAGCTCACCCCTCCGATCAGCAGCCCGGCGAGGTTCTGGTCGTAGCGCTGCTCGGCCCCGAGGCAGAGCACGCCGGGCAGGCAGATCCCGCCACCTCCGCCGGACGAGCTGGACGGCGAGGGTGCCGGGGTCGAGCCCTTCGACACCTTGGTCCAGCCCTTCGGGCACGAGACGCCCTTGAACGGCAGCACCAGGCTCGGCAGCGCGTCGTTCTTGCACTGCACCGTCGAGTCGCCCGGCTTGATCGGCGCCGGGCAGCTGGTGCCCGGGAACTGCACCAGCTGGCCCAGGATCGTGCACGGGATCGAGGTGACGTCGGGCAGTTGCGGCAGGCTCGGCAGGCCGGGGATGCCGGGCAGCGGGCCGCTGGGGCCGTTGCCCAGGTCGAGCAGCGAGCGCGCGTCCAGGTCGGCCGTGATCCACAGGTTGGTGTAGTCGCCCTTGACGCCCTCGAGCGCCTTGTCCGAGAACGGGTACGTCAGCAGCAGCTGCAGCGACTTCGGCAGGTCGTCGCCCGCGTCGTTGAGCGACTTCAGCACCGGCCGCAGCGCGGTGAGGTTGGCGACGGTGTCGTCCTTGGAGGCCCGGATGACGCGCGAGCCGACGTCGCCGAGCCGGCTCAGCGAGGTCAGCAGCGTCGTCAGCTGCTGGCGCTGGTCGGCGAGCACCTTCAGGCCGCCGGGCAGCTGGTCGAGCGCGGTGGCGATGTCCTGGCGCTGCGCGGCCAGCCGGGCCGACAGCTTGTCGATGTTGTCGATCGCGCGGTTGATCTCGGCCTTCTGCGAGTCCAGCGCACCGACGAAGGTGTCGAGCTGGGTGAGCAGGTCGCGCACGGCGCTCTCGTTGCCGGTCAGCGCCTTGTTCAGCTCGGTCTCGATGATCTTCAGCTGGCCGACGCCGCCGCCGTTGAGCAGCATCGACATCGCGCCGAGCACCTCCTCGACCTCGGGGTTGCGGCCCGAGCGCGAGAGCGGGATGACGTCGCCGTCCGAGAGCCGGCCCACGGGGGCCGCGTCGGCCGGCTGCTCCAGCGAGACGTACTTCTCGCCCAGCAGGCTGGTCTGCTTCAGCTCGGCCGTGGCGTTGTCGGGCAGCTCGACCGAGTTCTTCAGCCGGACGACGACCTGCGCGGTCCAGCCGTCGAGGGTGATCTTCTCGACCGAGCCGACGGTGACGTCGCCGACCTTGACCGCCGACTGCGGCACCAGGTCGAGCACGTCGGCGAGCTGCACGGTGACGCGGTAGATGTCGCCGCGGCTGGCGACGCCGCCGGGCAGCGCGACGTCGTAGGCGCCCTGGCAGCCGGCGAGCAGCACCAGCAGCGGCGCGAGCGCCGCGACGACGAGGCGGCGGGTGCGGGTCATCGCGCGCTCCCCAGGATCCCGCCGAGCGTCGGGTCGGGCCCGCGCCGGTCGACCAGGGTGCCGGACGTGCCGGACCCACCGGCGGCGCCGGACGACGTCCCGCCCGTGGTCAGGGCCGACGGCGTGCCCGACAGCAGCCCGGTCGGCAGCGAGGGCGTGCCCCCGCCGGTCAGCCCGGACAGCAGACCGCTCAACGGCTTCAGCAGCGGGCCGAGCTCCTTCTGGCAGGCCGTCACCTTGCTGACCTGCTGGTTGACCAGGCCGCAGATCAGCTCGTCCGGGTGGTCGAGCTGGTTGAAGTTGTCGCGGACGTCGAGGGTGCCCGAGGGCGGGTTGTAGGCGTTCTGCAGGTTCGACAGCGCGACCGGCGCGTTGTCGAGCAGCTCGGCCAGCTGGTTGCGGTCCTTGGCGATGGTGCCGGTGACCGACGCCAGCTGGTGGACGTCGGTCTTGAGCGCGCCCCGGTTGTCGGCCACGAAGGTCGACACCTCGTTCAGCGCCACCGCGAGGTTCTTCAGCGCCAGGCCGAGGTCGTCCTTCTCGCCGTTCAGCTGGTCGGCGACCGAGGCGAGGTCGGTGTTCAGCCGGCGCACCTGCGGGTCGTTCGCCGCCAGCGTCGTGGTGAAGGTCTGCAGGTTCTTGACGGTCGTGAACAGGTCCTCGCGGCTGCCCGAGAGCGTGCCCAGCGCGAGCGAGAGCTGGCGCACGGCCTCGTTGGCCTTGTCGCCCTCGCCGTCCAGGTTGTCGCGGCTGGTGGCCAGCAGGCGCGACAGCGAACCGCCGGAGTTCGCGCCGTCCGGGCCGAGGGCCTTGCTCAGGTCGTCCAGGCTCTGCGTCACGCGGTCGAGCTCGACCGGCACCGCGGTGCGGTCGACCGGGATGTCGGCGTGGTCGGCCATGGTCGGGCCCGTCGTCCACGCCGGCAGCAGCTGCACGTAGCGGTCGCTGACCAGCGACGGCGACAGGATCGCCGCCTGGGCGTCGGCCGGCACCTTGACGTCGCCCTTGACCGCGAGCACCACCTCGACCTGCTGGCCCTGGGGCTTCACGCTCTTCACCGTGCCGACGGGCACGCCGAGCACGCGCACCTGCGATCCCGGGTAGAGGCCGACGGCGCGGGTGAAGTGCGCGGTGATCGTGCGGTCCTTCGTGCCGGGCCAGAAGACGACAGCCGCCGCGGCGAGCAGGCCGACCACGACGACGGCCACCACGACGGTGCGCAGCGGGAGCGCCCGGACGCGCTGGACGGCGGTGCTCACTTGGACCTCGTCTCGGGAACGGTGCCGCCGATCGGCACGAGGTTGGGGATGTAGGAGTCGAACCAGCGGCCGTTGCCCAGGGTGTTGGCGAACACCCGGGTGAACGGCGCCATGGCCTTGATGCCGGCGTCGAGGTCGTCCTGGTGCTTCTGCAGCGTCGCGAGCACCTGGTGCAGCTCGTCCAGCGCCGGCTTGAGCTGGGCGCGGTTGTCGCGCACCAGGCCGGTGATCTGCTCGGAGAGCGCCGCGGTGTTGGTCAGCAGCGTGTGGATCGCCTCGCGCCGCTTCTGCAGCTCCAGCAGCAGCAGGTCGCCGTCCTTGATCAGCGACTGCACCTCGCCGTTGCGCGCGGCCAGCGTGCCCGACACGTCCTTGGCGTGCGCGAGCAGCTCGGCCAGCTGCTGGTCGCGCGAGGAGATGGTGCGCGAGAGCCGGGTCAGGCCCTCGAGCGAGGCCTTGACCTGCGGCGGCGAGTCCTTGAACTCCGTGGCCAGGACGTCGAGGGACTTCGACAGCTGCGGGACGTCGATCGCCTCGGTGGTCGTCGTCAGGTCGCTGAACGCGTCGATGACGTCGTAGGACGGGATGGTGCGGTCGAGCGGGATGACGGTGTCGGGGTCGAGCTGGCCCGGGCCCTGCGGGTCGAGGGCCAGGTACTTCTGCCCCAGCACGGTCTTCATCTTCACCTGGGCGCCCGTGCGGGTGCCGAAATGCGCGGGCTCGGTGACCTTGAAGGTGATCAGCACGTGGCCGCGGTCGAGCTCGATCTTCTTGACCTTGCCCACCTTGACGCCGGCGACGAGGACGTCGTCGCCCGTCTTGAGCCCGCCGACCTCGCTGAACGCGGCCTGGTAGGTCGTGCCGCGCCCGATGAAGGGCAGCTTCTGCACGTTGAACGCCAGCAGCAGCATGGCGCCGATGAGGACGAGGCCGACCGCCCCGATGGGCACCGGGTTGCGCTCGCGGAACGGGATCGCCATCAGCCCACCCCTCCGCAGCGCGCGGCGCCGTTGTCGGCCACGTTCACCGGCAGGCGGGTGTCCTTGGTCAGGCCCAGCACACCGGTCGGCAGCACGACCGTGCCGTCGAACTTGCAGAGGTAGAAGTTGAACCACGAGCCGTAGGTGGCGGTGCGCGTCAGGGTGTTCACCTTGTTCGGCCAGGTGTCCATGAACTGCTCGAAGGTCTTGGTGTTGGCCGGCTCGTTCAGGGTCTTGGACAGGGTGCGCAGGTTCGCGATGTCGGCCTTGAGCGGCGGGCGCACCTGCGAGAGCAGCCCGGCGGTGTCGGCGGCCAGCCCGTTGATGCTGGTGAGCGACTCGCCGATCGCGACGCGGTCCTCGGACAGCCCCGACACGAAGCGCTGCAGCTGCACCAGCAGCTGGTCGAGCTGGTCGTCGCGCGCGTCGACCGTGCCGAGCACCGCGTTGAGGTTGTCGATGGTGCGCCCGATGACGGCGTCGCGGTCCGCCACGGACGACGTCAGCGACGCGGTGTGGGCCAGCAGGCTGTTGATCGTGCCGCCCTCGCCCTGCAGCACCTGGATGATCTCGCCGCTGAGCTGGTTGACGTCCTGCGGCGACAGCGCGGCGAACAGCGGCTTGAAGCCGTTGAACAGCACCGTGAGGTCGAGGGCGGGCTGGGTGCGCTCGACCGGGATCGTCGCACCGTCCGCCAGACGCGCGGCCGAGCCCGCGCCCTGCACCAGCGCGACGTACCGCTGGCCGATGAGGTTGCGGTAGCGGACGACGACCTGCGTGCTCTGCGTCAGCGGGTGGGCGGCGTCGACGTCCATCGTTACCAGGGCGCGGGTGCGCGAGGCGAGCGAGATGTCCTTGACCCGGCCGACCTTGACGCCGGCGATGCGCACGTCGTCGCCCTTGGCCAGGCCGGTCGCGTCGACCAGCACGGCCTTGTACTCGGAGCGGTCGCCGCCGACGATCGGCGAGATCGTCAGGGCGAGCATGCCGAAGGCGACGATCGTCGCGGCGGCGAAGACCAGCAGCTTGACCAGGCTCGACGTCGTCCTCATCCCTGGTTCACCTGCGTCCCGCGCACGAGGGGGCCGAGCAGCAGGTTCGAGATGTCGGGCACCGAGCTCGCCGACGTCCCCAGCATCGGCGCGAACAGCGCGTCGGTGACGGCCTGCTCCTGCGGCGTCCCGGCGTCACCGCTCTGCGGGTCGACGAACGACGAGCCCTGCGCGAGCGCCGGCGGCACCGCGCTGCCGCTCGGGGCGTTGTAGATGTTGCGCGTGCCGTCCGGGATGTAGTCACCGGTGTACGGGTGCGCCTGCGAGCCGGACTTGCCCGGCAGCCCCTTGCAGTCGGGCGCGCGGTCGGCGATCCAGGCGGGCTCCTCCCCCGGCTGGTACGCCGGGCGCTGCGGCACCACCTCGAGGGTGATGTGCAACGACTTGGACCCGAACGCCTGGTCGATGCGCGGCAGCCAGCCGGTCAGCCCCTGGGCGAAGCAGGCGTAGATCGGCGAGTAGCGCTGCAGGACCTGCAGCGTGGGGCGGTTGACCCGGCCCACGCGGATGATCCGGTCCTGGTTCTCGTTCAGCACGGACGTCGCGGTGCGGGCGAAGCCGGTCGTGCCGGCCAGGAACCCGGCGTACGCGCTCTGCTTCTCGACCAGCGTCTTGCTCGTGACCGACAGGTCGCGCGCCATCTTCAGCAGGTCGGGCGCGGCCGCGGCGTAGATCGAGGCGACGTCGGCCAGGCCGCTGATGTCCTGCTGCAGCACCGGCAGGTTGGGGTTGAACTTCGTGAAGTATTGGTCGGCCAGCACGAGGTTCTTGCCGAGCGCCTCGCCGCGACCCTCGAGCGCGGTGGCCATCGCGTTGAGCGTGGTGGCCAGCTGGGCCGGCTTCACGGTGCGCAGCAGGGGCAGCAGGTTGTCGAAGACCTGCTCGAGCTCGATGGCGACCGCGGTGCGGTCCTGCGGGATCACCGAGCCCGCGTGCAGCGGGGTGCGCGAGGGCTGGTCGGGCACCACGAGGTCGACGTAGCGCTCGCCGAACAGCGTCTTGGGCAGCAGTCGGGCGCTGACGTCGGACGGGATGGCGCCGACCTGGTCGGGCTGCAGCGCCAGCACGATGTCGGCGCCGTCGGCCGTGTGCTCGATCTTGCGCACCTCGCCCACGATCAGGCCGCGCACCTTGACGTCGGACGTCGTCTGCAGCTGGTTGCCGACCCGGTCGGTCTTCAGCGTCACCAGCACGACGGGCGTGAACCGCTTCTGGAACATCGCCACCGACAGCGTCAGCAGCAGCGCCAGCACGACGAGGAACGCGACGCCGTACAGGTGCGTGGAGAACCGCGACAGGAACCCTGTCGTCGGTCGCTTGGCCGCCATGTGCATGCGTCGCTACCCCGCGATCCGCACGGTGGTGGTGGCGCCCCAGATGGCCAGGCTCAGGAAGAAGTCGATGACGTTGATGGCCACGATCGACGTCCGGACGGCGGTGCCGACCGCCACGCCGACCCCGGCCGGGCCGCCGCTGGCGGTGTAGCCGTAGTAGCAGTGGATCAAGATGATGACGACGGCGAAGACCAGCACCTTGAGGAACGACCACAGCACGTCGCCGGGCGGCAGGAACAGGTGGAAGTAGTGGTCGTAGGTGCCCTTGCTCTGCCCGAAGTACTCGGTCGTGATGAACCGGGTCGCGAAGTAGGACGACAGCAGGCCGATCACGTACAGCGGCATCACGGCGATGAAGCCCGCGATCATGCGCGTAGTCACCAGGAACGGCAGGCTCGGCAGGCCCATGACCTCGAGCGCGTCGACCTCCTCGCTGATCCGCATGGCGCCGAGCTGGGCGGTGAAGCCGCAGCCGACGGTGGCGGCGAGCGCCAGGCCGGCGACGAGCGGGGCGATCTCGCGGGTGTTGAAGTACGCCGAGATGAACCCGGTGAACGCGCCGGTGCCGAGCTGGTTGAGCGCCGAGTAGCCCTGCAGACCCACCTCGGTGCCGGTGAAGAAGGCCAGGAAGGTGATGACGCCGACGGTGCCGCCGATGACCGAGAGCGCGCCGCTGCCGAGGCTCACCTCGGCCAGCAGCCGCATGATCTCCTTCTTGTAGCGGCGGATCGTGCGCGGCGTCCACGCCAGCGACCGGGTGTAGAAGCGCAGCTGGCCGCCGAGGGTGTCGAGCCCCTCGACGGGCTTGCGCGCCGTGTCGACGACGCGCGTGGTGAAGGAGGTGGCCATCGCGTTCACCCGAGCTTCTGGGGGACGACCTGGAAGTACACGGCCGTGAGGACGAAGTTGACGACGAACAGCAGCATGAAGGTGATGACGACGGACTGGTTGACCGCGTCGCCCACGCCCTTCGGGCCGCCGCCGGCGGTCAGGCCCTTGTACGACGCGACGATCGCCGCGATCGCACCGAAGATCAGCGCCTTGAGCTCACCGGCCCACAGGTCGGCCGACTGCGCCAGCGCCGTGAACGAGGCGAGGTAGGCGCCAGGCGTACCGCCCTGCAGCACCACGTTGAAGAAGTAGCCGCCGGTGACGCCGACCACCGAGACCAGGCCGTTCAGCAGCACCGCCACGAGCATCGAGGCCAGCACGCGCGGGACGACGAGGCGCTGGATCGGGCTGATGCCCAGCACCTCCATGGCGTCGAGCTCCTCGCGGATCTTGCGCGAGCCGAGGTCGGCGCAGATGGCCGAGCCGCCCGCGCCGGCGATGAGCAGGGCGGTGACGATCGGGCTCGCCTCGCGGATGATCGCCAGCACGCTGGCGGCGCCGGTGTAGCTCTGCGCGCCGAGCTGGCGGGTCAGCGTGCCGAGCTGCAGCGCGATGACGGCGCCGAACGGGATCGAGACCAGGGCGGTCGGCAGGATCGTGACGCTCGCGATGAACCACGACTGCTGGATGAACTCCTTGCCCTGGAACGGTCGCCGGGGCAATGAGCGCAGGACGTCGAGGAACAGCGCGAAGAGGTTGCCGCTCTGCCGCAGCGCACCGACCGCCGGGTTGCTCACGAGACCAGCTCCTCGTGGCCCAGGCTCTCGACCGGGGGCGCCTCCTGGAACGAGCCGGGCGGGGGCGTCACGCCGTTCTCGCGGCACCAGGCACCGGCCTCGCGCTGGTGCTTGCGGGGCGTGCCGTCGCTGGTGCTGAGCTGCACCGGGATCGGCGGCAGCGGCGGCAGCTCCTGGCCGGACTCGGCCGCCAGCTCCTCGGCGTCCTTCTCCTCCGACATGCCGATCGGGCCGACCCGCTGGGCGTTGAGGAACTGCCGGACGACGGGCTCCTCGCTGCTCAGCAGCATCTCGCGCGGCCCGAACATCGCCAGGTGCCGGTGGTAGAGCAGCCCGATGTTGTCGGGCACCGTGCGGGCGGTGTTGATGTCGTGGGTGACGATGAGGAACGTCGCGTCGATCTGCGCGTTCAGGTCGACGATCAGCTGGTTGAGGTACGCCGTCCGCACCGGGTCCAGGCCGGAGTCCGGCTCGTCGAACAGGATGATCTCGGGGTCGAGCACCAGGGCCCGGGCCAGGCCCGCGCGCTTGCGCATGCCGCCGGAGATCTCGCCCGGGAGCTTGGCCTCGGCGCCCTGCAGGCCGACGAGCTCGATCTTCTCGGTGACGATCTTGCGGACGTCGGACTCGGACTTCTTGGTGTGCTCGCGCAGCGGGAAGGCGATGTTGTCGTACAGGCTCATCGAGCCGAACAGCGCGCCGTCCTGGAAGAGCACCCCGAACAGCTTGCGGATCTCGTACAGGTCGTGCTCGCGCAGCGTGACGACGTCCTTGCCCTCGATGGTGATCGAGCCGCGGTCGGGCTTCAGCAGGCCCACCAGCGTCTTGAGGAACACCGACTTGCCGGTGCCCGAGGGGCCGAGCATGACGGAGATCTCCCCCGCCGGCAGGGTCAGCGTGACGTCCTGCCAGATGGACTGCGAGCCGAAGGACTTGGTCAGTCCCTCGACACGGATCTCGACTCCCACGTTCCACCCCTCGTCTGTGCGGGCTGCGGGCACGGGACACCGGCGTCACGTGCGGTCGCTGCAGAGTTCAACGAGCGCGACGGGCCGAGGTTACGGGCAGGTAACCCATGTCGCGCGCGGAACGAGATCTTGCGGTACTGAGGCTGAGAACGGCGCCAGGGCCGACCCGGCGTGCGGGTCGGCCCTGGCGGGTGGCTGCTGAGCAGCCGGTCAGGCGGGGTGGGACGTCGTCACTTGAGGGTGACGGTGGCCCCGGCGCCCTCGAGGGCCTCCTTGGCCTTGTCCGCGGCAGCCTTGTCGACCTTCTCCAGGACGACCTTGGGGGCGCCGTCGACGAGGTCCTTGGCCTCCTTCAGGCCGAGGCTCGTCAGGGCGCGCACCTCCTTGATGACCTGGATCTTCTTGTCACCAGCGGCCTCGAGGACGACGTCGAACTCGTCCTGCTCGGCGGCGGCCTCGCCGCCACCAGCGCCACCGGCGGCCGGGGCAGCGGCCACGGCGACGGGAGCGGCGGCGGTGACCTCGAAGGTCTCCTCGAACTTCTTCACGAACTCGGAGAGCTCGATCAGGGTCATCTCCTTGAACGAGTCGAGGAGCTCGTCGGTGCTGAGCTTCGCCATGTCGGCGTGTCCTTCCTGTCTACGCCCGGGTGCCGGGCGGTCGTGTGGTGGGCGGGCTCGCCCGAGGGGGTGGTGCGGTCGGGCGGGTCAGTCCTGCGGCTGCTGCTCGCGCTGCTGGCGCAGGGCGTCGACCACGCGGGCCGTCTGCGACAGCGGGGCGGCGAACAGGGCCACGGCGCCGGACATCGACGCCTTCATGGCGCCGGCCAGCTTGGCCAGCAGCACCTCGCGCGGCTCGAGGTCCGCGAGCTGCTTGACCTCGTCGGCCGACAGCGGCTTGCCCTCGAGCAGGCCGCCGCGGATGACGAGAGCGGGGTGTTCCTTGGCGAAGTCCCGCATCGACTTGGCCGTCTCCACCGGGTCACCGGTGATGAAGGCGATCGCGGACGGGCCGGCGAACTGGCCGTCGAAGGCCGAGACACCCGCCTCCTTCGCCGCGATGTCGGTGAGGGTGTTCTTCACCACGGCGTACGTCGCGTGCTCACTGATCGCACGGCGCAGCTTGGTCAGCTGGGCCACGGTGAGACCGCGGTACTCGGTCAGCACGGCCGCGTTGGACTCACGGAACTTCTCGGTGAGCTCGGCGACGGCGGCTGCCTTGTCGGGCCTGGCCATGGGCCTCCTTCCACGGGTGAAGCGCGGGTCGTGCCGGCCTGCTCATGACGAACGCCCCGGCGCAAGGCGCTCGGGGCGTTGCGAGGGCGCGTCACGAGGACGGCGGCTCGTACTCCACGATCACCTGCGCGGGCCGCCGCACGGAGCGGGCTTTCGGACGTCGTGCCGGGTGGCAGTCGGTCGACCAGCGGTCTTGGGCAGCCTCCAGGGTACGGGGCGGACCGTCGTCCGACCAAATCGGTGCTGGTGCCCCGGACGCACCGAAGGATCCTGCCCGCTGGGCGGGCAGGATCCTTCGGTGGGTGCGGTGCAGCTCGCGGGGGCCTGGGTCAGGCGTCGGCCTCGGCGTCGTCGGCCGTCACGTTGCGCGTGCGGTTCGGGTCGACCGGGATGCCGGGGCCCATCGTCGTGGCGACGGTGGCCTTCTTCAGGTAGCGGCCCTTGGCGGCGGACGGCTTGAGCCGCAGCACCTCCTCGAGCGCGGCGGCGTAGTTCTCGACCAGCTGCTGCTCGCCGAACGAGGTCTTGCCGATGATGAAGTGCAGGTTCGCGTGCTTGTCCGAGCGGAACTCGATCTTGCCGCCCTTGATGTCCGAGACCGCCTTGGCGACGTCCATCGTGACGGTGCCGGTCTTCGGGTTCGGCATCAGGCCGCGGGGGCCGAGCACCTTGCCGAGCCGGCCGACCTTGCCCATCAGGTCGGGCGTGGCGACGACGGCGTCGAAGTCGAGCCAGCCGCCCTGCACCTTCTCGAGCAGGTCGTCGCTGCCCACGTGGTCGGCG
Source organism: Angustibacter peucedani (assembly GCF_054779595.1). NCBI lineage: Bacteria > Bacillati > Actinomycetota > Actinomycetes > Kineosporiales > Kineosporiaceae > Angustibacter > Angustibacter peucedani. The sequence goes on along the minus strand of NZ_BAAGXY010000055.1, from coordinate 34,284 downwards.
CCGGCCGCGGTCGCCTGCTCCGCACGGTCACCGGTGGCGAAGACCAGGACCCGGGCGGTCTTGCCCGTGCCGTGCGGGAGGTTGACGGTGCCGCGGACCATCTGGTCGGCCTTGCGCGGGTCGATGCCCAGGCGGAAGGCCACCTCGACGGTGGCGTCGTACTTGGTGGTGCTGGTGCTCTTGGCGAGGCGGACGGCCTCGAGCGGCGCGTACAGCTTGTCGGCGTCGATCGTGCCGGCGGCTGCGCGGTAGGCCTTGCTGCGCTTCATGGTGGTTCTCCCTGGTGCTGGTGGGGGTGTGGTGGAACGGGCCGAAGCAGCCCTGCCACGTGATCAGGTGGTGCGGTGGTGCTGGAGCTCTCAGCCCTCGACGGTGATGCCCATGGAGCGGGCGGTGCCGGCGATGATCTTCGCGGCGGCGTCGACGTCGTTGGCGTTGAGGTCCTCCATCTTGCTCTGGGCGATCTCGCGCACCTGGGCGTTGGTCAGCTTGGCGACCTTCGTCTTGTGCGGCTCGCCCGAGCCCTTGGGCACGCCAGCAGCCTTCTTGATCAGCTCGGCGGCCGGCGGGGTCTTGGTGATGAACGTGAACGAGCGGTCCTCGTACACGGTGATCTCGACCGGGATCACGTTGCCGCGCTGGGCCTCCGTCGCGGCGTTGTACGCCTTGACGAACTCCATGATGTTCACGCCGTGCTGACCCAGCGCCGGACCGACCGGCGGGGCGGGCGTCGCGGCGCCGGCCTGGATCTGCAGCTTGATCAGGCCTGCGACCTTCTTCTTGGGGGGCATCTCTCGGGTCCTTACTCGGGTTGATCTGTGCGGTCCGGGCGAGGTCAGGACGACGACGCCGGGGTCTTCGGGTGGTGCTCGGGGCTCAGATCTTGGCGACCTGGCTGAACGACAGCTCGACCGGCGTCTCGCGGCCGAAGATCGACACGAGCACCTTGAGCTTCTGCGCGTCGGCGCTGATCTCGGAGATGGTGGCCGGCAGGGTCTCGAACGGACCCTCCATGACGGTGACCGACTCGCCGACCTCGAAGTCGACGACCTTGACCGGCGCGGCCGCCTTCTGGCCCGGCTTCTCCTTGACCTCGATGGCCGGGGCGAGCATCGAGAACACCTCGTCGACGCTCAGCGGCACCGGCTGGTGGGTGTTGCCCACGAAGCCCGTGACGCCCGGGGTGTGGCGCACGGCGCCCCACGACTCGTCGGTGAGGTCCATGCGCACCAGGACGTACCCGGGCATCCGCACCCGGCGCACCTGCTTGCGCTGGCCGTTCTTGACCTCGGTGACCTCTTCCATGGGCACCTCGACCTGGAAGATGAAGTCCTCCATGGTCAGGCTCTGGATGCGGGTCTCGAGGTTGGCCTTCACGCGGTTCTCGTAGCCGGCGTAGGAGTGGATGACGTACCACTCGCCGAACGCGCGGCGCAGACCGTCCTTGAACTCCTCGACCGGGTCGACGTCGTCGTCCTCGCCCTCGACGCCCTCGACCGCGGTGAGGTCGACGACCTCGTCGGTCGGCTCGGCGGTCGGCTCCTCGGACGCGTCACCGGTCTCGGTGCTCTCGACGCTGTCGAGCGCGTCGCCCAGGTCGGCCTGCGCGGTCTCGTCGGTGGCCGGGGCGGCGTCGGCAGCACCCTCGGCGGACGCGAACGGGTCGCGCGCGAAGGAGTCCTGCGTCGGATCGCTCTGGTCGGACACGTGGTGCCTGCTTCCTGGTCGTGGTCTCGTGCTGGTGCAGCCGGTCGTGCGCGGTGCTGGGCGTGCTGGGTGGCGCTGGGTGGTGCTGGTCAGTTGCCGCCGAACACCCGGACGACGATCGCGCCGAGGCCGACGTCCAGGCCGGCGACGAGCGCCATGACCGCGACGACGAACACCATGCAGACGCTCGTGTAGGTGATCAGCTCGGTGCGGGTCGGCCGCACCACCTTGCGCAGCTCGGCGACGACCTGGCGGAAGAACAGCGCCACCCGACCGGCCGGCCCGCGTCGGTCACGCGACGACCCGCCGCGGCTGCGCCCGGCCTCGCCCGTGCTGGTCTGGCTCACTGGTTCCCTCACCCGCTGTCGCCGGAAGACACCCACGGGCGCGTCAGGCGCCTCGGGGCCGGGACGACCCCCTGGCCGGGGACGTCCCGCCGCCTCGCGGCGGGTCGGTGTGCTTGCTACGCAGGGCAGGAGGGACTTGAACCCCCAACCGCCGGTTTTGGAGACCGGTGCTCTGCCAGTTGAGCTACTGCCCTTCGACGGTGACGGCGCCCGCTGGTGCCCCCCTGGCGGATCGTGGGCAGGCGACAGCATGGCGGTCGTCAACCACCGGCCAAGAGTGTACGCGAGCGCGAGGGGTGGGTCGAACCGGCTCGACGCCGCCCCCCTGCCCGGTGCGAGGATGGCCCCCGTGAGCGAGCAGACGCAGCCGGCCCCGTCCCGACCCACCGTCCGTCGCGTCTCGGCGCGGATCGGTGCCATCGCCGAGTCCGCGACCCTGGCGGTCGACGCCAAGGCCAAGGCGCTCAAGGCCGAGGGCCGCCCGGTCATCGGCTTCGGCGCCGGCGAGCCGGACTTCCCCACGCCCGGGTACGTCGTCGCGGCCGCGGTCGAGGCCGCCGGCCAGCCGGTCAACCACCGCTACACGCCGGCCGGCGGGCTGCCCGAGCTGAAGAAGGCCATCGCCGACAAGACGCTGCGCGACAGCGGCTACCGGGTGGCGCCCGAGCAGGTGCTGGTGACCAACGGCGGCAAGCAGGCGGTCTACCAGGCCTTCGCGACGCTGCTCGACCCGGGCGACGAGGTGCTCGTGCCCACCCCGTACTGGACGACGTACCCCGAGGCGATCAAGCTCGCCGGCGGGGTGCCGGTCGACGTCTTCGCCGGGGCCGACGCCGGCTACCTGGTCACGGTCGACCAGCTCGAGGCCGCCCGCACCGACCGCACCAAGGTGCTGCTGTTCTGCTCGCCGTCCAACCCCACCGGCGCCGTCTACCCGCCCGACCAGGTGCGGGCCATCGGCGAGTGGGCGCTCGAGCACGGGATCTGGGTCGTCACCGACGAGATCTACGAGCACCTGGTGTACGACGACGCCCGCTTCGTCTCGATGCCGGTCGAGGTGCCCGAGCTGGCCGACACCTGCGTGGTGCTCAACGGCGTGGCCAAGACCTACGCCATGACCGGCTGGCGGGTGGGCTGGATGATCGGTCCGCGCGACGTCGTCAAGGCCGCGACCAACCTGCAGTCGCACGCAACGTCCAACGTCGCCAACGTCTCGCAGCGGGCGGCGATCGCCGCGCTGACCGGCGACCTGTCGGCCGTCGAGGAGATGCGCGCGGCGTTCGACCGCCGTCGCCGCACCGTGGTCGGCATGCTCAACGACATCGAGGGCGTCGTCTGCCCCGTGCCCAAGGGCGCGTTCTACGTCTACCCCTCGGTCGAGGGCGTGCTGGGGCGCACCATCCGCGGGCGCACGCCGACCACCTCCGCCGAGCTGGCCGAGCTGATCCTCGACGAGGTCGAGGTGGCCGTGGTGCCGGGCGAGGCGTTCGGGCCCAGCGGCTACCTGCGGCTGTCGTACGCGCTCGGCGACACCGACCTGGCCGAGGGCGTCGGGCGGATCCAGAAGCTGCTGGCCGAAGCGCGTTGACGGGGCGGCGCGACCTCCGGGCGTTGCCGAAGGCCCACCTGCACCTGCACTTCACCGGCTCGATGCGGCCGGCCACCGTGATCGACCTCGCCCGCAAGCACGGCGTGCACCTGCCCGAGGCGCTGACCAGCGGCGAGCCGCCGCAGCTGAGCGCCACGGACGAGAAGGGCTGGTTCCGCTTCCAGCGCCTCTACGACATCGCGCGCTCGTGCGTGCGCGACGAGGCCGACGTCCGGCGGCTGGTCGACGAGGCCGCCGAGGACGACGCCCGCGACGGCTCGCGCTGGCTCGAGATCCAGGTCGACCCCACGTCCTACGCCGTGCACCTCGGCGGTCTGACGCCAACGCTCGAGCTGGTGCTGGACGCGGTGCGCGACGCCTCCGCCCGGCACGGCGTGGGCATCGCCGTGGTGGTCGCCGCCAGCCGCATCCGGCACCCGCTGGACGCGCGCACCCTGGCCCGGCTCGCCGCCCGGCACGCGGGCGAGGGCGTCGGCGAGGTCGTGGGCTTCGGGCTCAGCAACGACGAGCGCCGCGGCAGCACCGCGGAGTTCGCCCCGGCGTTCCGGATCGCGGCGCGGGCCGGCCTGGCCAGCGTGCCGCACAGCGGCGAGCTACTCGGCCCCGACCACGTGCGGGTCACCCTCGACCACCTCTCGCCCGACCGCATCGGGCACGGCGTGCGCAGCGTCGAGGACCCCGCCGTGCTCGCGGACGTCGTCGAGCGCGGCATCACCCTCGAGCTCTGCCCCGGCTCGAACGTCTCGCTCGGCGTCTACCGCGACCCGGCCGACGTCCCGCTGCGCCCTCTGCTCGACGCCGGCGCGCAGATCGCGCTCGGTGCCGACGACCCGCTGCTGTTCGGCAGCCGCCTGGCCGCGCAGTACGAGACCGCGCGCGACGTGCACGGGCTGGACGACGCGGCGCTGGCCGGCCTGGCCCGCTCGTCCATCAGCGGCTCGCGGGCTCCCGACGACGTCCGCACCGCCCTGCTGGCGGACGTCGACGCCTGGCTGGCCGCGGAGCCGCCGGCGTGAGCGAGCACTCCCTGCTCGACCGCACCGCCCTGGACGACCCCGCGGCCGACCTGGCCGGGCTCGGGCGCGTGTTCCGGGTCGTCGACCAGCAGGACTCGGGGTGCGTGTCGTACGGCGTGCAGGTCGCGGGCGAGCGCTGGTTCGTCAAGACGGCGACCACCGAGGCCGCCGGGCGCTCGCTCGCCAACGCGGCGCGCGTGCACGCCGCGGTGCGGCACCCGGCGGTCGTCGCGCCGGTGCGAGAGCTCACGGCGCGCGGGTGGCCGGCGCTGGTCTACCCGTGGGTGGACGGCGAGGTGCTCTACCCGGCCACGGTCGGGCCGGACGGCCGCGCGACGACCCGGCCGCGCACGCACCCGGACAGCCCGATGCGCCGGTTCCGCGCGCTGCCGGTCGAGCCGGTGCGGGCCGCGGTCGACGTGGTGCTGGACGCGCACCGGCCGGTCGACGCGGCCGGGCTGGTGGCGGTCGACCTCTACGACGGGTGCTTCCTGTACGACTGGCAGACGGCGACGATGCGGCTGGTCGACCTCGACGAGTACCGGCCCGGGCCGTTCGTGCCGCAGCAGCAGCTGCCGGGGTCGAACCGGTTCTACGCGCCCGAGGAGCGCGGCACCGGGCAGGTCGTCGACCGGCGCACCACGGTCTACCGGCTCGGCCGGGTGGCCCGGCTGCTGCTCGACGCCGGCGACGACGAGCAGGCCTGGCGCGGCACCGCCGCCGAGCTGGCCGTCGTCGCGCGGGCCACGGCCGCGGACCCGGACGAGCGGTACCAGGACGTCGACGCCCTGGTCGACGCCTGGCTCGGCGCCCGGGCCTGAGACGTCGCCCTACTCCTCCAGGCCGCGCAGGAAGCCGAGCACGCGCGACCACATGAGGTCGGCGGTGGCGGCGTCGAACTCGGCCGGCAGCGAGGGGTCGGCGAACAGGTGCGCCGCGCCGGGGTACTCGAAGATCTCGACCTGGCCGCCCGCCGCCTCGACCTCCTGCCGCTGCCCGGCGAACGCCTCGGGCCCGTCGCTGAACGGGTCGTCGACCATCGCGTGCACCTGGGCGGGCACGCCCTGCGGCCAGCGGACGTCGTCGCCGAGCCAGCTGGGCAGGAAGACGCCGGAGAACAGCAGCACACCCGACACCGGGCGGTTCATCGCCGCGAGGACGGCCGAGCCGCCGCCGGCCGAGAAGCCGCCGCTGACGAAGCCGTCGGGCAGGTCGGCGACCGCCTCCAGGGTGCGCCGGTCGACCACCTCGGACGACGCCTGCCAGTGCGCGATGGCCGGCTCGTACTCGTCGAAGGTGAGCCCGTCGCCGTAGAGGTCGGGCACGAGCACCTCGTGGCCGTCGGCGCGCAGCCGGTCGGCGGCGTCCTGCATCCCCGGGCGCAGCCCGAGGACCGAGTGGAAGAGCACGATCTGCGTCATGCCCCGATCAGAGCAGACACCTCCGACAGCCGCCCGGGGGACGGGTCAGCGACGGACGGGTCAGCGACGGACGGGTCAGCGACGGACGCCTGGGGCGAGGCGGGCGAGGGCCTCGGCCGCGGCGGGGTGGTGCCCCGCGATCGGCACGAGGACGCGCACGGCGTCCGCGGTCTGGCCCGTCTGCCGGACGGCGGCCGCGAAGGTCGTCGCGCCGATCAGGCCGGCCGTGAGCTCGGTGACGTAGGTGGTGAGGTCCATGTCGTCGTCCTCCGGTCCGGTTCCGCACCCGCGGCGTCGGGTGGTCTGCCTGCTTCATCGACCACCAGGCCCTCGCCTTGAGGCCCCCGGACGTGCTACCAACGACGCGTGTCCGGACCGGTGCCGCCGTTCGTCGTCCCACCCGGTGGGGGCACGCCGCTGCGCGGCCCGGTCGGCGGGCCGGTGACGATCAAGGCGCACGCCGGCACGACCAACGGCGCGGTGACCGCGCTCGAGAGCGTCATCGCCCCCGGCGAGGGGCCGCCGATGCACGTGCACGTGCGCGAGGACGAGATGTACTACGTGCTCGACGGCACCGTGCGCTTCAGCGCCGACGGCGACCTGTTCGACACCGAGCCGGGCTCGTTCATGTTCATCCCGCGCGCCACGGCGCACTGCTTCCAGAACGTCGGCGACGGGTTCGCGAAGCTGCTGGTGCTGTTCTCCCCCGCCGGCATGGAGCGCTTCTTCGAGGGCGTGGCGGCGCTGCCCGAGGGCCCGGTCGACCCCGCGACCTTCGCCGAGGTCGCCGACCGCGCCTGGATGCGGGTGCTCGGGCCGCGACCGCCGCTGTGAGCTCGCCGTGACCTCGCCCGACCCGGTGCTCGTGGCCTGCGCGCACGGCACGCGCGACCCGCACGGCCGCAAGGCGGTCGGAGCGCTGGTGGCGGCGGTGCGGGACGCCCGGCCGGGCCTCGACGTCCGCGCGGCCTTCGTCGACGTGCACCCGCCGGACGTCGGCCAGGTCGTCGCAGAGGTCGCCGGCGCGGGCGGCCGGGCGGTCGTCGTCCCGCTGCTGCTGTCGGCCGGCTACCACGTGGCCGTGGACGTCGCCGCGGCCTTCGAGCGGCGCGACGCCGTCGCCGCGCCCGCGCTGGGGCCCGACGCCCGGGTCACCGCCGGGCTGCTCGACCGCCTGCGCGACACCCGCCTGGCGGACGTCGACGCCGTGGTGGTCGCCGCCGCGGGGTCCAGCGACCCCGCGGCGGTGGCCGACGTCGAGGCCGTGCTGCGCGACGTCGCGCCGCCGGACGCCGTGCCGGTGGCGGTGGCGTACGGCGCCAGCGCCTCGCCGTCCGTGCCGGACGCCGTCGCCGGCCTGCGGGCGCAGCGCCCGGGCACGCGGGTGGCGGTCGCGGCCTACCTGCTGGCACCGGGGCACTTCCACACCCGCCTGCAGCGGGCGGGCGCGGACGTCGTCGCGCAGCCCCTGCTGGGCGCCGGGCGTCCCGACCCGCGCCTGGTCGAGGTCGTGCTCGACCGCTACGACGCGGCTAGAGGCTGAGGCCCACCAGCACCGGCTCGTTGACCAGCGTGACCCCGAAGGCGTCGCGCACGCCGTCGCGCACCTCGCGCGCGAGCGCCACGAGGTCGTCGGCCGTGGCGCTGCCGCGGTTGGTCAGGGCCAGGCTGTGCTTGGTCGACAGCGCCGCCGGGCCGGGCAGGCCGTGGCCCTTGCCGAAGCCCGCGCGCTCGATCAGCCACGCGGCGCTGGTCTTGGTGGCGCCGTCCTCGCCGGGGTAGGTGGGTGGCTCGACGTCCGGGCCCAGCCGCTCGTGCACGCGCTCGCGCAGCCGGTCGAGCGCCGCGGCCGAGAGCAGCGGGTTGGTGAAGAACGAGCCGGCGCTCCAGGTGTCGTGGTCGGCGGCGTCCAGCACCATGCCGCGGCGGCGGCGCTGCGCCAGCACGGCCTCGCGCGCGTCGGCCAGCGGCACGCGCTCGCCCACCTCGACGTCCAGGCCGCGGGCCAGGTCGGCGTACCCGACCGGCGCCGACCGGTCGCCGAGCCGCAGCTGGAACAGGACGTCGAGCACGACGTACCGGTCGGTGCCCTTGAAGGCCGAGTGCCGGTAGGTGAACCGGCAGTCGGCGTTGGCCACGGTGACGACCTGCTGGCCCAGCCGGTCCCACACCCGCACCTGGGCGATCGTCTGCGCGACCTCCTGGCCGTAGGCGCCGACGTTCTGCACCGGCGTGGCGCCGACCGTGCCGGGGATGCCCGACAGCGCCTCGACGCCGACCCAGCCCTCGGCCACGGCGCGGGCGACCAGGTCGTCCCACCCCTCGCCCGCGGCCACGCGCACGCTCGCGCCCGAGCAGTCGTCGACGGACTCGACCGACACCCCGCGCGTCGCCACCTGGACGACGGTGCCGGGCACGGGCGCATCGGCGACCAGCAGGTTGGAGCCGCCCGCCACGAGCAGCAGCGGCTCGTCGGCGTCGTCGACCTCGCGGACCGCGTCGACCAGCTCGTCGGTGGAGGTGGCGACCACGAGCCGCTCGACCTCCCCGCCGACGCGCAGGGTGGTGAGGTCGGCGAGCCGGGTCACGGCGCCCGCCCGGCGCCGGCCGGGACGTCGTCGGCGAGCGGGCGGGCCGCGCCGGCCACCAGCACCGCGAGCGCCAGGACGGCGAGCACCACCCACAGCGCGTGCAGGACGCCGACGTGGTCGGCCAGGAAGCCGATGAGCGGCGGCCCGCCGAGGAAGGCGGTGTAGCCGATCGACGACACCACGCTGACCCGACCCGCGGCGTGCGCCGGGTCGTCGGCGGCGGCGCTCATGCCGACGGGGAAGCCCAGCGAGGCGCCCAGGCCCCACAGCACGGCGCCGACGGTCGCCACCGGCACCGAGACGCCGAGCAGCACGAGCAGCAGGCCGGCGGTGGCGACCACGGCGGACGACCGCAGGACGACGACCCGCCCGTACCGGTCGAGCAGCCGGGTGCCGAGCAGCCGCCCGACCGTCATGGCGGTGACGAAGACCGCGAAGCCCAGCACGGCGTGGGCGTTCGACACGTCGTAGCCGTCGACGAGCGACAGCGCGAGCCAGTCGTTGGCCGAGCCCTCGGTGAAGGCGAAGGTCAGCACCAGCAGGCCCACGGCCAGGGTGCGCGGCTCGCGCCAGGCGGCCAGCGGGTGGCGGCGGGGCGCGGCGGGCTCGCCGGCGTCGGCGTCCGCGCCGGTGTGGACGGCGTCGTCCGGCAGGAAGGCGTTGCACGCGAGCTGGGTCGAGACGGCCGCGAGCACCGCGATCGTCACCAGGTGCCAGCCGGTCGGGACGTCGAAGCCGTTCGCGCCCGCACCCAGCAGCGCGCCCACCACGGTGCCCACGCTGAACGCCGCGTGGAAGTGCGGCATGATCGCCCGCCCGAGCCGGCGCTCGACCTCGGCGCCCTCGACGTTCATCGCGACGTCCCACGAGCCCGAGCCGAAGCCGACGAGGAACAGGCCGGCCACGAGCACCGGCACCGAGCCCGCGAGGCCCACCAGCACCAGGCCGGTGACGCACACGAGCGACGCGAGCCGCACGGTGCGCGAGGCCCCGATGTGCTGCAGCACGGTGCCGGTCAGGGGCAGCGCGAGCACCGCGCCGCCGCTCATCGCGAGCAGGGTCAGGCCCACCCGGCTGGCCGGCAGGTGCAGCGAGTCGCGGATCGCCGGGACGCGCGAGATCCAGCTGGCCATGATCAGGCCGTTGACGGCGAAGACCGTCGTGACCGCAGCGCGGGCGCGCGAGACGTGCAGCGCGCTCACGCGAGGCGGACCACGGCGCGGGCGCGGCCCAGCACGCCGACGGCCGACCCCTCCGGCCCGGTCGTGGTGGCGGTCAGGTCGACCCGCACGGTGCGCGCGTCGTCGTCCTTGACCGCGACGACGCCGCTGACCTGCACCTGGGCGCCCTCGACGTCGTCGACCGGCACCGGCTTGGTGAAGCGCACGCCGTACTGGACGACGCGGCCCGGGTCGCCGCACCAGGCCTGCACCAGGCGGACGGCGGTGGCCATGGTGAGCATCCCGTGGGCGATGACGCCGGGCAGCCCGACCTCGCGCGCGAACCGGTCGCTCCAGTGGATCGGGTTGAAGTCACCGCTCGCCCCGGCGTAGCGCACCAGGTCGGCGCGGGTGAGCGTGAACGTCTCGGCGGGCAGCTCGTAGCCGACCTGGACGTCGTCGTAGAGCGGGGTGGTCGAGGCGGCCATCACTCGCCTCCTCGGACGACGATCGTGGACGTGGCGGTGCAGACGGCCTCGCCGTCCTCGGTGGTGATCTCGCTGCGGGTCGTCACCATCGAGTGGCCGCCCGCGGACCGCACCGCGTCGACGTGCAGCACCGCGACGAGGCGGTCGCCGGCGACGACCGGACGGTGGTGGGTGAAGGACTGCTCGCCGTGCACGACCCGGCTGAAGTCGATGCCCGCCTCGGGGTCGAGCACCAGCTGGGCGTCGCAGCGCTGCGCCACGACCACCGCGAAGGTGGGCGGGGCGATGACGTCGGGGTGGCCGAGGGCCCGGGCGGCCTCGGGGTCGGTGTGCACCGGGTGCGGGCCGGTCGCCTCGGCGAACTCGCGGATCTTCTCGCGGCCGACCTCGTAGGGGGCGGTGGGCGGGTACTGCCGCCCGGCGAACTCGGCGTTGACCATGGCCACCACGCTACCGCCCGCCCACGACGCAGCGGCCGGCCCCCGAGGGGGCCGGCCGCTGCGTGAGGTCGGGGCGCTGAGGCAGGTCAGCGGGTCTCGCGGTGCACCGTGTGGCGACCGTCGCGACGGCAGAACTTCTTCAGCTCGAGCCGGTCGGGGTCGTTGCGCCGGTTCTTCTTGGTGATGTAGTTGCGCTCCTTGCACTCCGTGCAGGCCAGAGTGATCTTGGGGCGGACGTCGGCGCTCTTGCTGGCCACGGGACTGCTCGCTCTCTACGGACTACGGATGCAACTGCCGGAAGGCAACCTGACAAGGGTACGGGAGGAACGCCGGGCGTTCCAAACCGTCCGTGGTAGCGAGGGCGGGACTCGAACCCGCGACACCACGATTATGAGTCGTGTGCTCTAACCACCTGAGCTACCCCGCCATGCGGGGCCGTCGTCCAGACGTCCGGACGACAACACCCACCAGAGCCCCAATACGGAATCGAACCGTAGACCTTCTCCTTACCATGGAGACGCTCTGCCGACTGAGCTATTGGGGCAGCGCGGACGAGCGTACAGGGTCGTCCGCCCTCACGAGAAATCGGATCAGCCGCCCGCCAGGAGCTGCTCGAACGGCGTGACCTCGGCGAACGCGTCCGGCCGCTCGACCGGTCCGCGCGCGAGCACGGCGGCCGCCAGCTCGCGGCCCGCGCGGTCCACCCGGCTCGACAGCGAGGCGCCCTCGCCGGCCCCGCCCCAGTCCTCGGACGCGGCGTACACGCCGGTCGCGACGACGTCCGCGCGCAGGTAGGCCATGAGCGGCCGCAGCGCGACGTCGAGCACCAGCGAGTGCCGCGCGGTGCCACCGGTGGCGCCGAGCAGCACCGGCGTGCCGTCGAGCGAGCCCTCCTCGAGCACGTCGAAGAAGGTCTTGAACAAGCCGGAGTAGGAGGCGTTGAAGACCGGCGTCACGGCCACCAGGGCGTCGGCGCCGCGGACGGCGTCGACCGCCGTCCGCAGGGCGCCCGACGGGAACCCGGTGAGCAGGTGGTCGGCCAGCTCGTGCGCGAGGGCGCGCAGCTCGACCACGGTGACCTCGACGTCCACGCCGCGCTCCCCCGCGGCGGTGACGGCGGCCGCGGCCAGCCGGTCGGCCAGCAGCCGGGTGGACGACGGCACGGACAGCCCAGCCGAGACGACGACCAGCGAGCGCGTCACGGGGCGCCCACCAGCGCGGCGTCACGGGCCGCGACCAGCGAGGCGTGGGTCGGCGCGTCCGGCACGTGTGCCGGGCGGTCGCCCTCCAGCTCGCGGCGCAGCGCGGGGACGATCTCCTCGCCGAGCAGGTCGAGCTGCTCGAGCACCGTCTTGAGCGGCAGCCCGGCGTGGTCGACCAGGAACAGCTGGCGCTGGTAGTGCCCGACCTCGTCCTTCATCGCGGCGTAGCGCTCGACCACCTGCTGCGGGCTGCCGACGGTGAGCGGCGTCTGCGCGGTGAAGTCCTCGAGCGAGGGCCCGTGCCCGTAGACCGGCGCCTCGTCGAAGTAGGGCCGGAACTCGCGGACGGCGTCCTGGCTGCTGCGCCGGGCGAAGAACTGCCCGCCCAGCCCGACGACCGCGGTGTCGGCGGGCCCGTGGCCGTGGTGCTCCCAGCGCTCGCGGTACAGCCGCACCATCTGCCGCGTGTGCTCGAGCGGCCAGAAGATGTTGTTGTGGAAGAAGCCGTCGCCGTAGTACGCGGCCTGCTCGGCGATCTCGGGGCTGCGGATCGAGCCGTGCCAGACGAACGGCGGCACGCCGTCCAGCGGTCGCGGCGTCGAGGTGAAGCCCTGCAGCGGGGTGCGGAACCGGCCCTGCCAGTCGACGACGTCCTCGCGCCACAACCGGCGCAGCAGCGCGTAGTTCTCGACCGCGAGGGCGATGCCGTCGCGGATGTCCTGGCCGAACCAGGGGTACACCGGTCCGGTGTTGCCGCGGCCCAGCATCAGGTCGACCCGGCCGCCGGCCAGGTGCTGCAGCATCGCGTAGTCCTCGGCGATCTTCACCGGGTCGTTGGTGGTGATCAGCGTCGTGGACGTCGAGAGCACGATGCGCTCGGTCTGCGCCGCCAGGTAGCCGAGCATCGTGGTGGGCGACGACGGCACGAACGGCGGGTTGTGGTGCTCGCCGGTCGCGAAGACGTCGAGACCGACCTCCTCGGCCTTCTTCGCGATGGTGACCATGGCCTGGATCCGCTCGGCCTCGGTCGGCGTCCGGCCGGTCGTGGGGTCGGGCGTGACGTCGCCGACCGTGAAGATCCCGAACTGCATCTGCCGCTCCCTGTCTAGGTAGTTGCTGATTCAACCACATAGGCGGGGTCCGCATTCCAGCGGCGCGCTGCTCCCCAGGGGCGGGCTCAGAGAGGGAGGCGCGGCCCCTGGGGAGCAGGGTCTCGGGCGGGCGCTACGCCTGGGGCAGCACCTGGATCTTGCGGCCCTTCCCGGCCGCGAACATCGCCAGCGCGTCGACGTACTGCTCGAGCGGCAGCCGGTCGCTGATGAACACCTCGGGGTCGAGCACCCCGGCGGCGAACAGCGCGGCGGCCCGCTCGAAGCTGTGCAGCACCGCCATCGAGCCGGTGATGGTGATCTCCTGGTTGTAGATCTTGTACGGCTCGAAGGTCGCGCGGGCGGCGTAGTCCGAGACGCCGAACTGCAAGAACGTGCCGCCCTTGCCCACGCGCCCCAGGCCGTCCTGGATCGCCTTCTCGTTGCCCGTCGCGTCGACCACCAGGTCCCACCCGTAGGGCCGCTCGATCTCGTCCGGCGAGGCCGCCGTCCGCGAGCAGCCGAGCTGCACCGCGGTCTTGAGCCGCTCGGGGTTGAGGTCGACGACGTCGACGTCCACGGCGCCCGAGCGCTTGGCGAGCTCGAGCATCATCAGGCCCATCGTCCCCGAGCCGTAGACCAGCACCGTCGAGCCGAGCTGGCTCTTGAGCACGTCGTACCCGCGGACCGCGCACGACAGCGGCTCGACGAGCGCGGCGTCCTCGGTGCGCACGTGGTCCGGGAGCTTGACGCAGTTGGCCACCGGGGCCACCGCGAGCTCCGCCGCTCCCCCGGACGTCGACACCCCGATGGCCGCCCACCGCTCGCACAGGTTGTTGCGACCCTGCCGGCAGTAGTGGCACTCGAAGCAGTACAGCGACGGGTCGACGGCCACGCGGTCGCCGACGACGATGCCGTCGACCGCGTCGACGGCCGAGCCGACCGCCACGACCTCACCCGCGAACTCGTGGCCCGGAACCACCGGCAGCGTCGGGGCGAACTCACCCTTGAGGATGTGCAGGTCGGTGCCGCACAGCCCGCAGGCCGCCACCTGCACGACGACCTCGCGCGGACCGGGCGACGGGTCGTCGACCGTCGTGACCTCGACCTGGTCGACCCCGCTGATGACGACGGCTCTCACTTGACGGCTCCCAACGACAGGCCCTGCACCAGCTTGTCCTGCGCCGCGAACCCGGCCAGCAGCACCGGGAGCGACACCGCCACGGCCGCGGCGCACACCTTGGCGAGGAACAGCCCCTGGCTGGTGACGAAGCTGGTGAGGAACACCGGCGCGGTGCTCGACCGGACGCCGGTCAGCACCCGGGCGAACAGCATCTCGTTCCAGCTGAAGATGAAGCAGATCAAGGACGTCGCCGCGATGCCGGGCGCCGACATCGGCAGGATGATCCGCCGGAACGTCGTGAGCAACCCGGCGCCGTCGATGGTGGCGGCCTCGAGGATCGCCCCCGGGATCTCGGCCAGGAACGAGCGCATCATCCAGACCGCGATCGGCAGGTTCATCGCGGTGTACAGCACCACCATCAGCGAGATGTTGTCGAGGAGGTTCAGGTTCTGCGCGACCAGGTAGATGGGCAGCAGGCCCGCGATGGCCGGCAGCATCTTGGTCGACAGGAAGAAGAACATGACGTCCGACCACTTGCGCACCGGCCGGATCGACAGCGCGTACGCCGCCGGGATCGCGAGCAGCAGCACCAGCACGGTCGAGCCGACGCTGGCGCTGATCGAGTTGATGATCGGCGGCAGCGGGCTGGCGCCCGACGACGCGCCGAAGAACTCGCGGTAGCCGTCGAGGGTCAGTCCCGCGCCCAGCGACGGCGGGTTGGTGGCGGCGTCCTGCTCGCTGTGCAGCGAGGTCAGCACCATCCAGCCGACCGGCAGGAAGAACAGCACGGCGACGAACCAGGTCAGGACGGTGATCGACGTCCCGGCCCGACGGCGGCGAGGGCTGCCCGAGCGACCCGGTCGGGTCGCGGTGGCGACGGCGGTCATGACTCCTCCCGCAGCAAGGTCGAGACGGCCCGCAGGGCGAAGGTCGCGATGATGATGGTGCCGATCACCACGATGACGCCTGCGGCGGAGGCCAGGCCGTAGTCGTGCGCCTGGTAGAAGGTCTGGTAGATCGTGTACGGCAGGTTCTGCGTGCCCAGGCCGCCGGCCGTGATGGTGAACACCGCGTCGAAGTTCTGGACGACGTAGATGGAGCCGAGCAGGCCGGCCAGCTCCAGGTACTGCCGCATGTGCGGCAAGGTCATGTAGCGGAAGACCTGCCACGCGCTGGCACCGTCGACCTGGGCCGCCTCGATGACGTCGAGCGGCCGACCCTGCAGGCCCGCCAGCAGGATCAGCATCATGAACGGCGTCCACTGCCAGATCAGCGCGGCCGCGATGGCTGGCATCGGCGAGGCCGTGATCCAGTCCGGCTGCGGCGGGTTGTCGCTGCCGAACAGCTTCCAGACCCAGGTCAGGCCGCCGTTGAGCAGCCCGTACTCCGGGTTGTAGAGCGCGTGCTTCCACAGCAGCGCCGCCGCGACGGGGACCACGAGGAACGGCGCGATGAGCAGCGTGCGTGCCACGCCCCGGCCGCGGAAGCTGCGGTCGAGCAGCAGGGCGAGGCACATCCCGAGGACGAGGCTGATGATGACGACCGAGGCGGTCAGCAGGATCGTGTTGATGATCGAGCTGCGCAGGTCGGGGTCGGTGAACGCGGTCGTGAAGTTGTCGACGCCGGCGAAGCCGCGGTCGTCGGGGTAGAGCGCGTTCCAGTTCATGAACGAGATGACCAGCGTCGCCACGAACGGCAGCTGGGTCACGACGACCATGAAGACGAGGGCCGGCAGCAGGGGGCCGCGGCGGCGCCAGGCGTCCGACCGGGGGGCCCGCGCAGGCCGGGGCCTGCGCGGGTCCGTCCGGGTGGACGCCGCCGGCGGGGCGGCGTGGGCGGTGCTCATGGCGCGCCCCTCACTTCCGGTACTTCTCGGCGACCTTCTCGGCGTACCCCTGCCCGGCCTGCAGCGCCTGGTCGACGCTGGTCTTGCCGGCGATGGCCGAGCTCACGCCTTGCGAGACGCTCGTGCCGAGGGCGGAGAACTCCGGGATGTCGACGAACTGGATGCCGATCGTCGGTCGCTCCTGGACGCCGGGGTTGCGCGGGTCGGCCGAGCTGATCGCCTCGAACGTCGGGTCCGCGAACGCCTTGGCGACCTTCAGGTACTCGGCGTTCTGGTACGTCGAGGCGCGCTTGCCGGCGGGCACGGTCGCCCAGCCGTCGGTCTTCCCGACGAGCTCCTCGTACTCCTTGCTCGAGGCCCAGGCGACGAACTTGGCCGCGGCGTCCTGGCGCTTGCTCGCCTTCTGCACGCCCCAGGCCCAGGTGTAGAGCCAGCCCGAGGACTGCGTCTTGACGACCGGCGCGGGCGCGTAGCCGATCTTGCCGGCCACCGGCGAGTTGGGCGCCTCCAGCGACCCCGCGGCGGACGTCGCGTCGTACCAGATCGCGACCTTGCCCTGCTCGAGGTTGTTCAGGCACTCGGCGAAGCCGGACTGGGGAGCGCCGGACTCGCCGTGCTTCTGCACCAGGTCGACGTAGAACTGCAGCGCCTGCTTCCACTCCGGGGAGTTCAGCGAGGCCTGCCAGTCCTTGGTGAACCACGTGCCGCCGAAGGTGTTGACCACCGTGGTGAGCGGCGCCATGACCTCGCCCCAGCCGGGCAGGCCGCGCAGGCAGATGCCCTTCATGCCGGGCTGCGCGCCGTCCACCTTCGCGGCGATGTCGGCGACCTCCTGCCAGGTCGGCTTCTCGGGCATCGTGATGTTCTTCGCGGCCAGGACGTCCTTGCGGTACATGAGGAACGAGCTCTCGCCGTAGAACGGCTCGCCGTAGAGCTTGCCGTCGTCGGCGGTGAGCGACTCCGTCATCGGCTTGAGGATGTCGGCCTGGTCGAAGCCGTCGGCCTTGGCGACCGAGTCGTCCAGCGGCGCGAGCCAGCCGTTCTTGGCGTAGAACGGCACCTCGTAGTTGCTGATCGAGGCGACGTCGTACTGGCCGGCCTGGCTGGAGAACTCCTGGCTGATCTTGTCGCGGACGTCGTTCTCCGGCAGCACCGTGTAGTTAACGGTGATGCCGGTCTGCTTCGTGAAGTTGTCGGCGGTCAGCTTCTGCAGGGCCAGCATCTGCGGGTTGTTGACCATCAGGACGTTGACGGACTTGCCGCCACCGGCGGAGTCGCCGGACCCACCACCACCGCCGGCACCGGCGCAGGCGGCGAGCGACAGGGCGGCCAGGCCGGTGACGGCGAGGACCACGGACTTGGGCAGAGCGGACACGGCGTTCCTCCCGGAGGGTGCACGGCATCGCGGCGCGGCCGTGGTGGACGTGCTCGAGGGGTGAGGGATCAGATCGGTTGCAGCAGAAGGGCTAGACGCGCAGGACGTGCGGCCCGAGGGCCGAGTAGCGGTGGGCTTCCGACGCCGGCAGCCCGGTGTCGGTGACGACGACCTCGAAGTCGGGGACGCCGGCGAAGCGGCAGAAGCTCGACACCCCGAACTTGGTGTGGATGCCGACGAACACCTTGCGGCGCGCGCCGGACATGACCTGCCCCTTGACGGCGGCCACGACCGGGTCGGGCGTGGTGAGCCCGTGGTCGCGCGAGATGCCGTTGGCCCCGAGGTAGGCCAGGTCGATGACGAACTCGCTGAGCATCTTGATCGCCCAGTGGTCGACGGTGGCCAGGGTGCGCGGCCGGACGCGTCCGCCCAGCAGCAGCACCGTGATGTCGGGCGCGTCGCCCAGCGCGCAGGCGGTGAGCAACGACGAGGTGACGACGGTGATGGGGTGGGTGGGTCGCAGCGCCTCGGCGACGAACTGCGGGGTCACGCCCTCGTCGACGTAGACCGTCTCGGCGTCGTCGAGCAGGTCCGCCGCGGCCGCGGCGATCCGGTGCTTCTCGGCGAGCCAGGACGTCGTGCGGTGCGCGAGGTTGGACTCGAAGCCGGCGCTCTCGACCGGGAACGCGCCGCCGTGGGTGCGCAGCAGCAGGCCCCGGTCGGCGAGGTGCCGCAGGTCGCGACGGATCGTCTCGGGCGCCACCGCGAGCTCCTCGGCGGCGTCCGACACGTCCACCCGGCCCTCGGTGCGGGCACGGGAGAGCAGTCGCTGGTGACGCTCGGTGGCCTCCACGGCAGCCTCCCTCCGACGGGGCCGGAGCCCCTCACCTCGCTGTGACGGTGGTCACAGTCCACCCCACGTCCCTCGATCCGTAAAGCCCGACCGGGTGCTGGCCCGTGCCCGCTTCGTGCCCGGTTCGCGGCGTTGCTGTGCGTGACCTGCCCGCTCGGTCGGGCAAGCGGGTGCCCGCACCGGCCCACCCGGGCACGGGCCGGGTGCCCGTCCGGTCAACGGCCGGGCTCAGCCAGGGCTCAGCCGCGGCTCAGCCGCGTGACGTGGCCGGGCTCGAGCTCGGCGACAGACCGGACGCCGAGCAGCCGCATCGTGCGCACCAGCTCGGTGCGCAGGATCTCGATCGCGCGGTCGACGCCGGGACGCCCGCCGGCCATCAGGCCGTACAGGTAGGCCCGGCCGACGTAGGTGAAGCGGGCGCCGTGCGCGAGCGCCGCGACGACGTCCTGGCCGCTGGTGATGCCGGTGTCGAGGTGCACCTCGACGTCGCGCCCGACCTCGCGCACCACGTCCGGCAGCAGGTGGAACGGCACCGGCGCGCGGTCGAGCTGGCGGCCGCCGTGGTTCGACAGCAGCACGGCGTCGGCGCCGACGTCCGCGCAGCGCCGGGCGTCGGCCACGCCCTGCACGCCCTTGACCACCAGCGCCCCCGGCCACTGCTCGCGCACCCAGGCGAGGTCCTCGAATGTCACCGACGGGTCGAACATCGTGTCGATCAGCTGGGCCACGGTGCCGGGCCAGCGGTCGAGCGAGGCGAACGAGAGCTGCTCGGTGGTCAGGAAGTCGAACCACCAGGCGGCGCGCGGCGCGGCGTCGAGCAGCGTGCGCAGGGTGAGGGTCGGCGGGATGGTGAGGCCGTTGCGGACGTCTCGCAGCCGGTTGCCCGCGACCGGGGTGTCGACCGTGACGAGCAGCGTGTCGTACCCGGCCCGCCGCGCGCGGTCGACGAGCGCCATCGAGCGCTCGCGGTCGTTCCACAGGTAGAGCTGGAACCAGTGCCGGCCGTGCGGAGCGGCGGCGGCCACGTCCTCGATCGACGTCGTCGCCATGGTCGACAGCGAGAACGGGATGCCCGCGGCCTCGGCCGCCGTCGCACCGGCGATCTCGCCCTGCGTCTGCATCATCCGCGTGAAGCCGGTGGGGGCGATGCCGAACGGCAGGGCCGACGTCGCGCCGAGCACCTCGACCGACGGGTCGACGTCCGAGACGTCGCGCAGCACGTCCGGGTGGAAGGTGATGTCTCGGAAGGCCTGCCGGGCGCGGGCCAGCGTCAGCTCGCCGTCCGCCGAGCCGTCGGTGTAGTCGAACGGGCCGCGCGGCGTGCGCCGACGGGCGATGGCGCGCAGGTCGGCGATCGTGTGCGCGCGGCGCAGCCGGCGGGTCGTGGCGTCGAGCGTGGGTGGCTGGAAGCGCAGCAGCGGCGCGAGGTCGCGCGGTCGGGGCAGCTGGCGCTTCACCGGACCGATGATGCCGCGTCACACGCGCCGTCACACGGCGAGGGCGTTGGCTCTGCTCACCGGGCCGGCCACGAGCGGTCGGCCCACCACGGAGGAGGAACCATGCCGCTCTTCATGGACGTGCACACGATCGAGGGTGGGGTCACCGAGGCGGACGTCGCCGGCGCGCACCAGGCCGACCTGGCCACGCAGGGTGCTTACGGCGTCAACTACCGCCGCTACTGGGTCGACGAGCAGGCCGGCAAGATCTTCTGCCTGGTCGAGGCCCCGGACGCCGAGTCGGCCAACGTCGTGCACCGCGAGGCGCACGGCCTGGTCGCCGACGAGATCTACCCGGTCAGCGAGCACGCGTGAGCGGCCGCCCCACCCACGGCACCCGCCGTGCGGTGGGGCGGTCCCCTGCGACAACCCCCTTGGCCGGCGGGCCGGCCGGCGGGACGATGTGAGCCACCATGAGCCTGACCATCCACCTGCTCGGCCGCCCCCACGTGGAGCGGCCGGA
Organism: Angustibacter peucedani; assembly: GCF_054779595.1. Taxonomy (NCBI): domain Bacteria; kingdom Bacillati; phylum Actinomycetota; class Actinomycetes; order Kineosporiales; family Kineosporiaceae; genus Angustibacter; species Angustibacter peucedani. The sequence goes on along the minus strand of NZ_BAAGXY010000055.1, from coordinate 14,059 downwards.
CGGCGACGGCTACCAGCTCCGCAGCCGCAAGAGCTGGGCGCTGCTGACCTACCTGCTGCTCGGCGAGCGCGCCCCCAGCCGCGCGCAGCTCGCCGGGTTGCTGCTGGCCGAGGCCGACGACCCGCTGCGCACGCTGCGCTGGCACCTGTCGGAGCTGCGCCGCGGCCTCGGGGCGGGCGTCGAGGTCGAGGGCGACCCGGTGGTGCTGCGCCTGCCGGTCGACGCGCGGGTCGACGTGCGCACGGTGCTCGGCGGCCAGTGGCAGGACGCCGTCGACCTGCCCGGGCTGGGCGCCGGCCTGCTCGAGGGCACGGTCGTGCGCGGCGCCGCGGGCTTCGAGACCTGGCTGCTCGCGCAGCAGCAGCAGGTGGCCGCGGCCACGGAGGCCGTGCTGCACGAGGCGGCCCTGCGCTGCGCGTCGCGGGGCGACCTCGACGCGGCCCTCGGCTTCGCCGTGCGCGCGGCCGCGATGAACGACCTGGACGAGACGCACCAGGCGCTGCTGATCCGGGTCTACCGGCTTCGCGGCGACGACGAGGCCGCCGCCCGTCAGTACCGGGCCTGCGTCGCCCGGTTCGGCGACGAGCTCGGCGTCCGGCCGGGCCAGGCGGTGCAGGCGGCGCTGCGCGAGGCGCCGCACGAGGCCGGCACCGTGACCGACGAGACCACGCTCGCCGCCGTCGTCGAGGCGGGCACGGCGGCGGTGCAGGCCGGCGCGGCCGAGGCGGGCATCGGCTCGTTGCGCACCGGCGTCGAGATGGCCGACCGCTCCGACCACGCCCGCTGGCGGGTGGCGGCGCGGCTGCAGCTGGCCGAGGCCCTCGTCCACTCGGTGCGCGGGCTGGACGAGGAGGGCGTCGCGATCCTGCACGAGGCCGACGAGATCGCGGTCGCGCAGGGACAGGTGCAGGACGCGGCCCAGGCCCGGGCCGAGCTCGGGTACGTCGACTTCCTGCGCGCCCGCTACGACCGCGCGCAGCGCTGGCTCGCCGAGGCGCTGGACGCCGGCGGGCTGGTCGAGGCGCGGGCCGCTACTTACCTCGGGTGCGTCGCGAGCGACCGGGCCGCCTACCCGCAGGCCGTCGAGCACCTCGCGCGCGGGACGAGCGCCGCCCGGGCGGGAGGGCAGGACCGGCTGCACGCCTACGGGACGTCGATGCTCGGCCGGGTGCACCTGCTGCGCGGCGAGCTCGACCGGGCCGAGCAGCAGCTGACGGCCGCCGTCGAGCTGGCCGAGGCCGCGCACTGGCTGGCCTTCCTGCCGTGGCCGCAGGCGCTGCTCGGCGAGGTGCACCTGGCGCGCGGCGACGCGGCCGCTGCCGGGCTCGTGCTCGGGCACGCGTTCGCCCGCGCCTGCCAGCTGGCCGACCCGTGCTGGGAGGGCCTGTCGGCCCGCGGGCTGGCCCTGGTCGCCGAGGAAGGGGGCGACACCGACCGCGCCTTCGCCGTGCTGGCCGACGCCCGCCAGCGGGCCGGGCGGGTCAGCGACCCCTACGTCTGGTTGGACGCGTACATCCTGGACGCCCAGTGCCTGCTGGGACGGCGCCACGGCCACCCCCGCACCGCGACCTGGGTCGAGGACCTGCGGGTGCTCGCCGCCCGCACCGGGATGAAGGAGCTCGTGGTGCGGGCGCTGGTGCACGGGGCCGCCCTCGGGCGGGCGGGCGACCTCGAGACGGCGCAGCTGCTGGCCGCCGAGGTCGACAACCCCGAGCTCGCCGCGCTCGTGGCCGTCGCCGGGCTCCCCGGGCAGGACGAAGGGCCCGCCCCCGTGCGGGAGCGGGCCCTCGACGTCCGGGCGGTCAGGGCGGTCAGTCGGCCACGACCGCCGGGCTGACCAGCTCGGCCTGCCGCGTGCGCGGCGGGCGGTGCATCGTGCTGGCGACCAGGGCGGTGAGCAGGATGAAGCCCGCCGCCACGAGCAGCGCGGTGTCGGCGCCGCTGACGAACGCCTGCCGGGCCTGCTCGGCCGCCGAGCCGGTGCCGCCGTCGGCGAGCGCGTGCCGGCTGGCGGTGCCGAACACCGTGACCAGGACGGCCAGGCCGAGCGTCGAGCCGACCTGCTGCGCGACGTTGACCAGACCGGCAGCGGCCCCGGCGTGCTGGGGCTCGACCTGCTGCAGCGCGGCCGCGGTGATCGGCACGAACACCGTGCCGTTGCCCAGCCCCATGAGGAACAGCGGGACGCCGATCGTCCAGTACGCCGGGTGGGCCGAGGTGTGGCTCAGCCAGAAGACGCTGGACGACGAGACGAGCGCGCCGAGGACCATGGTGGTGCGAGGGCCGATGGCCTCGACCAGCCGGCGGGCCGCCACCTGCGAGGCGATGAAGACCCCGGCGGTGACGGGCAGGAACGCCAGCCCGGCCTTCAGCGGCGAGTAGCCGATCTCGGTCTGCAGCAGCTGGGTCATGAAGAAGAACATGCCCATCATCCCGGCGACCAGCAGCATCCGGCCGAGGTACGCGGCCGAGCGGGTGCGGTCCGCGAACAGGCCGAGCGGCGTGATCGGGGCGGCGGCGCGGCGCTCGATCACGACGAACGCCGCGAGCAGCACGGCGGCCGCGGCGAACGAGCCGACCGTGACCGGGTCGGACCAGCCGGCGTCCGCCGCGTGCACGAACCCGTAGACCAGCGAGGTCATGCCCAGCGTCGAGGCGATCGCGCCCTCGACGTCGACCCGGCCGGTGTGGCGCGGGGTCTCGGGCAGGACCAGGAAGGCGGCCACGACGACGGCCAGGCCGATCGGCACGTTGACGAACATCACCCAGCGCCACGACACCCACTGGGTGAGCATGCCGCCGGCGACCAGGCCGATGGCCGCGCCACCGATGGAGACGGCGGTGAACAGGCCGAGGGCGCGGTTGCGCTCGCGGCCCTCGGGCACGGTGGCGGTGAGCATCGCCAGAACGGCCGGGGCCGCGAGCGCGGCACCGACGCCCTGCACGGCGCGCGAGGCGATCAGCCACTCGCCGGTGGTGGCCAGACCGCCGACGAACGAGGCGAGGACGAAGACGCTCATGCCCGCGATGAAGACGCGGCGCCGGCCGAGCAGGTCGCCGGCGCGGGCGCCGAGCAGCAGCAGGCCGCCGAAGGCGAGCGTGTAGGCGTTCATGACCCAGGACAGGCCGGTCTGGCTCAGGTGCAGCACCTGCGCCATGTCGGGCAGCGCGACGTTCACGATGCTCGCGTCGAGCACGACCATCAGCTGCGCCACGAGGACGGTGCCGAGGGCCACGGCGGGGTTGGTGGAGCGGAGGGTGCGTCGTCCGGGGCGGCCGGACGAGCGCCCGGCCGGGGACTGCGGTGGGGTGAGGGTCTGCACGGACACAGGTGTGCTCCCTGGGAAGAGTCGGGGTGGTACGGTGGTTCCAGAAGTGGAAGGCGCCTCCGGTTAATATACGGAGGGTGCCTCCACTTAGCAAGTCGGTTCCACGTCGTGTCATTTCCAGGAGGTCGAGGTGTCCACGGTCGAGGTCGACCCGGCCGCTGCGGCCGGGCCCCAGCGCCCGCTGCGCGCCGACGCGCGCCGCAACTACGACGCGATCGTCACGGCCGCGCGCGACGCGCTGCACGAGCACGGCGCCGCGGCCTCGCTCGAGGACATCGCCCGCCGGGCCGGCGTCGGCATCGGGACGCTGTACCGCCGCTTCCCCAGCCGGCTGGCCCTGCTCGAGGCGGTCTACCGCGAGGACGTCGACGCGCTGCGCGTCACCACCGACGAGCTCGTCGAGCGCGAGACCCCCTGGGCCGCGCTCGAGGGCTGGGTCGAGGCCTTCATCTCCTATGCCGCCACCAAGCGCGCGCTGTTCGCCGAGCTGGTCGAGGCCACCGGACGCGACTCCGAGCTGCTGACGCACTCGCGGGCCGTGATCCGCGGGACGGCCGAGCGCGTCGTCCAGAACGGCAAGGACTCCGGCGACGTGCGCGCGGACGTCGACAGCGCGGACGTCGTCCGGCTGGTCGGCGGGTGCTCGATGATGGGCGAGCTCGACGCCGCCCAGCAGCGGCGCGTGGTCACCATCGTGCTCGCCGGCATCCGCGCCTAGACCTGCCTCAGAGCTGCTCGGCGGAGCACCACCACGTGGTGCGGGTGCCGACGGTGCCGCGCACCATCGGGGCACCGCAGCGCGGGCAGCGCGCGCCGGCCGTGCGGAACGGCACCACGCGCAAGGTGTGCACGCCGCCGCCCTTGCGCGCGGCGGTGATCGCCGAGCGCACCGCGCGGTGCAGCCGCCGGACGTCGTCGTCGTCCAACGCGTCGACCCGGCGCCGCGGGTCGACGCGCGCCTGCCACAGCACCTGGTCGGCCAGCAGGTTCCCGATTCCGGCGACGGCGTGCTGGTCGAGCAGCCGGGCCTTCACCGCTGCCGTGCCGCGCGCGAGCGCGCCGCGCAGCTCGGGCAGCGTGATCTCGGCGGCGTCCGGACCCAGCGCGTCGACGTCCGGGTCGAGGCGCACCCGGCCCAGCCGGCGCGGGTCGAGCAGCAGCATCCGCCCGCCGTCGGCGAAGGTCAGGGCGAAGCGGGTGAACCGCTCGTCGCCCGCCGCACGACCGCGCGCCCAGTAGTCGCCGCCGTCGGTGCTCGTGCCGTCGGCCTCGACCACCACGACCTTGCCCGACATGCCGAGGTGGATCCCCAGGGTCGGACCCGGCTGGCGCGAGCGGCCGACGCCGCTGGTGTCGCACCACATGCTCTTGCCGCGGCGGTGCGCCACGGTGAGCCGTCGGCCGAGCAGCGCGGCCCGGATGTCACCGGGGCGGTGCGGGCGGCACTCGTAGGTGTCGCTGTCGTCGACGTCGGCGATCCGTCGTCCGAGCGCGTGCTCCTCGACCACCCGGCGCGCGGACTCGACCTCGGGCAGCTCGGGCACGGTCCGAGCCTAGGCGCGCAGCGGCGAGCCGTCGTCCTGGAAGCCTTCTGGAGCCACCCGCGCGACCAGAAGTCCTCGCTACGGCTTGGTACGTTGTCTCGACGCGACCGGCTGCCTGAGGCGGTGCCATGGAGGCCACGGAGTTCCGGGTGCTGGGGCCGTTCGAGGTGCGCCGGTCCGACAGGGTGCTCGAAGCTGGCGCGGGTCGCCGACAAGCACTGCTGGCAATGCTGCTGCTGTCGGCGAACCGAGCCGTCAGCGCCGACAGCCTGGCGACCGGGCTCTGGGGCCAGCACCAACCGAGCTCGGCCGCGAACCTGGTCCAGGGTTATGTCTCGCACTGGCGAACGGTGCTCGACCCCGGCCGCGGTCGTCGCGACTCCGGCGACCGGCTGACCTCGACCGGCGGGGGCTACTGCCTGCACGTCAGCGAGCAGGACTGCGACCTGATGCGCTTCCGCGCCCGCGCTCGCGAAGGGCTCGACGCCGCAGCGATCGGGGATCTGTACGGCGCTCGCCGGCTCCTGCACGCTGCAATCGGCGAGCGGCGAGGGCCGGCGCTGGTCGAGTTCTCCCAGGCCGTCCTGGCAGACGCCGCAGCCACCGTCGAGGCCGAGTGGCTGACCACGATGGAGGCGTCGGCCGACGTGGAGCTGCGGCTAGGTCGACCCGACTCCGCGCTGGCGCAGGTGGATCCGCTGGTCGACGCCAACCCGCTGCGAGAGTCGTTGGTGGCCCTGCGGATGCTGGCCCTCTACCGCTTGGGCCGGCAGGCCGAGGCGCTGGACACCTACGAACGAGCCCGGCACGCCCTGGCGGACGAGCTCGGTGTCGACCCCAACCCCGAGCTGGGCCGGCTGCACCTGGACATCCTGCAGCAGAGCCCGAGGCTTGCTGGCGCGGGAGCAGCCCGGCCGCATCCCCCCGTGCTGCCGTCGCGGCTCTCCTCGTTCATCGGCCGCGACCAGCTGCGGTCCGAGGTGGGCGAGCTCTTGATGACCCATCGGCTGGTCACCCTCACCGGGCCTGCAGGGAGCGGCAAGACGCGGCTGGCTGTCGAGGTCGCAGCCGCCGTCGTAGCCGCGGGCGACCGGGCGGTGGCGTTCGTCGACCTCGCGCCCGTCCGCGATGCGGACCTGCTCTGGCAGACCGCGATCGGCGTCCTGGGCAGGCCGACGCCGGCCACGTCCGAGGCCGACGCGGTCGCGCGCATCCTGAACGCCCTGCCGGCGACCTTGCTCGTCCTGGACAACCTGGAGCACCTCCTCGGTGCTGCCCCGACCATTGCCGAGGTTCTCGCTCGGGTCCCGCTGCTGACGGTCCTGTCCACGTCTCGGGAGCCGCTGGGCATCTCCGGTGAGCAGCTGGTCCCGGTGGTACCGCTGGCCACCCCCGAGGCGGGAGACAGTCGCGAGGGGGTGCTGGGTAGCCCTGCCGTCCGTCTCTTCGTCGAGCGAGCCAAGGACGCCGACCCGGGCTTCGCCGTGCGCGATCCGGACGTGGCTGTGCTGGCACGCGTGTGTCGGAGCCTGGACGGCTTGCCGTTGACCATCGAGCTCGCCGCCCCGCTCACGTCGACGCTGACGCTGCAGGCCCTCCTGGAACGCCTCGACCGCCCGGTGGCGCTGCTCGGCGGTCGTCGCCGCGGAGGGGACCAGCCCGCGCGACACCAGACGCTGCGGGCGGCCCTGGACTGGAGCTACCGGACGCTGACGGCGAGCCAGCGCAGCCTGTTCGAGCAGCTCTCCGTCTTCGTGTCGGGTGCGCGCCTCGAGCACGTCGAGCAGGTCGGCGACCTGGGCTCGGACACCGCCGTGGTGCTGGCCCAGCTCCACCAGCGCAACATGCTCTACCGGTCCGGCAGCCAGGACGCTCCGCGGTACCGCCAGCTGGTGACCATCCGCGACTACGCGGCCGAGCGACTGGCAGAGAGTCCCACCGCTCGCGCTGCCGCCCTCGAACGCCACACCGGGTTGGTCTGCGAGCTGGCCGAGCAGGTCTCACGAGCGGCGCGGACCGCCGCCGCGGCTGCACTCGTCGAGCGACTGCGCGAGGAGCAGGACGAGGTACGCAGCGTGCTCGCCCGGCTCGCCGACCGACACGGTGGCGGTGACCCTGCCCGGCTGCTCTCGCTGGTCGTCGACTGCCTCCCGCTGTGGTGGGACCTGGGATACACGCGAGAGGGCTACGACCTCGTCACCGACGCCCTGGAGGCAGCACCGGTCGACACCCCCGCTGAGTTGCGGACCGCCGCGAACCTCGTCGCCGTGTTCCTGGCCGACGCCGTGGGCCGACCGGAGACGGCGCTGCACCGCGGCACCGAAGCGGCCCGCTGGGCTGCACGGGCCGGCTCAGGGCTCCTGCAGGCCCTCTGCCTGTGCGTGCGGGCCAACTCGCAGTCCTGGCTGCGTCCGGACGGCCCCACCCAGCACGACCTCGAGATGTTCGAGCAGGCGTTGGCCCTGGCTGAGCGGGCGCCCGAGCAGCCGGCTCGCTGGGGTTGGGCGAGCCGCTCCGCGGTCCGGGTGATGACGCTGCTGACGCTGTCCGACCTGCTCCGATTTCGCGACGCCCCCCGGGCCCGCCGTCACATGGCGGAACTGCTGGACATCTGCGACCCGGACGCAGACGCCTACACCGGTTCCTTCGTGCTGCGCGCCGCGGGATCGCTCGACGCCGACGCCGGGGACTGGGAGCGGGCCACGCAGCGCCTGACCGCATCACTGGCACTGGCCAACCGGGCGGCCTCGTTGCGCAGCCAGTCCCGCAGCCTCGAGGAGCTCGCTCGGCTGTCGTGGAGCAGAGGCGAGGTCGGCGCCGCTGCCGGACCGGCGGACGCGGCGACCCGGCTGGCTCGCGAGACAGGCCACAGGCTGAACCTCGTGCGGTGCGCCGGGTTGGCTGCCGACATCGCGCTCGAGGTCGGCGACCTCGAGCGCGCCAACTCCCTCCTGGATCAGGCTGAGACCGCCGATGCCTCCGGATCCGCGCGGCTCACCCAGGAGAAGACGGCGCCGAGACGGGCTCGGCTGGCTCGGCTGTCCGGTCGACCGGGCGACGCCGAGCGACACCTGCAGCTCGTCGGCCACCTGGCGCTGGCCACCGGACTGCTGCCAGATCGCGTCGTCTACCTGGTCGAGGCCGCGTACAGCTCCTGGCACAGAGGCGACAACGCCCACGCGCAGGACATGGTGGACGCACTCCGCCGGGCCGCCGACGCCGCCGGGCTGGGGCTGCCCCTGCCCGAGCGCCGCTACCTCGATGCCGTCCGGCAGTGCCTGACCGGGACCACCCACGGGCCACGACCGCCGATCTGAGCTCCGGCCGACTCGCCGGGTACCGATCGCCGGTCGCGGGTCACCGACGACGCGTGGACATCGCGGCTCCAGAGCTTCTCCAGAGCTCCACCGCAGCCTGGGTCTCGACCGCACACTTCCAGCGCTGGAGGCCCCGACATGGACCGGACGACGAGTGCCGCCGAAGACACCGGCACGGCCAGCTCCCGGCGCGTCGGACAGGCTCTGGCCCTGTTCGTCGCCCCCTGGTGCTTCGTCGCCGCGAACGCGGGCCACGCGCTCATGAGCCGCGACGGCCTGGACGACACCACCCCGCGCGGCGCGCTGGAAGTCTCCGCGGCGCACCCACGCGCAGACTCGTGGCTGACCTTCGCCGCGATGCTCGGCTGCCTGCTGCTCATCCCGGCAGCGCTCGGTGCCATGAACCTGGTCCGGGTGGGCGCCGCCAGGCTCGGCCTGATCGGTGGCGTGCTGACGATCGCCGGGTACGTGTGCTACTTCGGGATGCTCTTCCAGGGTTTCGCGACCATCGCGCTGGCCGAGCACGGTGGTGCGACGGCCGACCACGTGGCCGTCCTGGACCTGACCGTCAACCAGCCGTTCTTCATCGCTGTCGCCCTGACGTTCGTGCTCGGCAACATCGTCGGCACCCTCCTGCTCGGCCTGGCGCTGCTCCGGTCCCGAGCCGTGCCCCGCTGGGCGGGACTGGCTGTCATCGCCTGGCCGGTCCTGCACGTCCTCGGCGGCAGCTGGGGTGAGGTCCTCGGTGCGGTCGGGCAGGCCGTCGGCCTCGCGGTGGTCGGCCATCGGCTGGTGCGCACTGGTGCCGCTGGGCCCGAGACCTCCGCCGCCCCGGCGACCGAGACCTCGGTCGCACCGCGGCTCGCCGGGTCATGACGGCCACCGGCCGACGGCCATCAGCGCTCCCGCGGCTGGCGGGACCGACGCGACCGCTGCGGATGCCGCCGAAGCTGAAGCGGGGTGACCGGGTCGCCGTGGTGTCTGCGTCCTGGGCAGCCCCTGCAAGGTTCCCCGCCGTCCACGAGATCGCCATGGACAGGCTTCGCGAGCAGATCGGCGTCCTCCCCGTCGAGTACCCGACCACTCGAGAGCTCGACGCGGACCCTCGCGACCGCGCCCAGGACCTGATGGACGCGTTCGCCGATCCGACGATCCGGGCGGTCATGGCCACCATCGGGGGCGAGGACCAGATCACGGTGCTGCCCCACCTGGATCCGGCGGTCGTGCTCGCGGACCCGAAGCCCTTCTTCGGCTACAGCGACAACACCAACCTCCTGAACTGGCTCTGGTTCCACGGCTTGCCCAGCTACCACGGCGGTTCGACGCAGGTCCACCTCGGCCGTGCCGGCTCCACGGACGCCGTGTCCGTGCGCTCGTTGCAGGCGGCGCTGTTCGAGAGCGTCGATCTCCCCGTCCTGCCGCTGCCGGAGTTCCGCGAGGACGACGGTGACTGGGCCAGCCCCGAGTACGCCACCACGACGATCCCGGCGATCGCCCACGCGCCGTGGCGGTGGGTGAACGCGGACACCACGGTCACAGCACAGACCTGGGGCGGGAACCTCGAGGTGCTCCACTGGAACCTGGCCGCCGGGCGGTGGATAGCCCCCGCCCGCGCGTACGCGGGGTGCATCCTGCTGCTGGAGACCTCCGCGGACATGCCCTCCGCCCGCGAGGTCCACCGGATGCTCCGCAACGTCGGTGAGCGGGGCATCCTCGCGCAGGCAGCGGCCGTCGTCGTGGCGTGCGCCAAGGCCAGCAGCACGGAGACGCCCCGCACGGCCGCCGACCGGACGCGCTACCGCGAGGACCAGGCGGCCGCCGTCCTGCGAGCCATGGCCCGGTACAACCCCGGGGCTCTGCTGGTGATCGGCCCCGACTTCGGGCACACCGACCCCCAATGGGTCCTGCCCTACGGCGGACTGCTCACGGTCGACGGCCCAGCGCGCACCATCACTGCGCACTACTGAGGGAGTCGACGTCAGGACCGGCCGGCGAACCCGCCTGATCGGGGTCGATCCCCGCTCGGACGGACTCCCACCGACCGAGCACCACCGATCTCGTCGGGTCCAGACCTTCTCCAGAGCGGGTCGTCACGCTGGCTCCGACCTCCGACGCCGACCTTTGGAGCCCACCATGAACGATCGCAGGACGCCCCCGTCGCAGGGCAGCACGAGGCGCGGCAGACGGCGGCGTCACGCGCTCGCCCTAGCCGCTGCGGCGGTCGCGGTGCTCGCCGGAGCGCCAGCAGCCAGCGCTGCCGAGCTGGGTCACGACGCGACCCAGCTGGTGTGGAACAGCTACGACCTCTCAGCGCCCCTGTACCGCCTCGTGGTGGGCGACATCCGAACCGGCCGTTCGAGCGTTCTGACGCGGCCGGACGCCGGGTCCTTCGACACCGCACCGGTGCGGTCACCGGACGGCCGTTCGGTGCTGTTCAACCGGGAGTCCGCCACCGGCGTGGACATCGTCCGGGCCCGCATCGACGGCCGAGGCGGCGTCCAGGTGATCACCACCGGCTGCGACGCGATCCCGGACTGCGTCGACGACGTCAACCCGACCTGGGCTCCTGACGGCCGCCACGTCCTGTTCACCCGGGTCCTCGGTCCCTTCGACCCGGTGACCGGTGACGCCAGCTCCGCACTGCTCATGATCTCCCGGCTGGACGGGTCCGGCGCGCGCCGCTTCTCCGAACCGGGCACCCACGGCACGACCGAGGACAACGGTCCGCGGTTCGCACCAGACGGCCACACCGTCGTGTTCGTCCGGGACCAGTACGTCGACGGCGTCCTGCACTTCGCGCTGTTCCGGATGCAGGTCGACGGCACCGCAGTCCAGCAGCTCACGCCGTGGGAGCTGGATGCCGACCGTCCGTCCGTCTCACCAGCGCGGCACGGCCCGACCGCCGGGCTCGTCTCGTTCGAGACCTTCGGTGGCGGGCACCCTGGCCGCGGCGACATCGCGTTGCTGCCGCTGAGCTGCCGATCGCTGGCAGCCTGCACGCGTGCCACCCGGCTCGTCACCCACAACGCCGGCAGCGCCCGCAGCAGCTTCGCGGCGACCTGGTCACCGGACGGACGACAGCTCGCCTACGCACAGGAGCCCGACACCAGCGGCCTGGTCGACATCTGGACCAGCCGGTGGGACGGCAGCCACGAGCGGCGCGTCACGACCAGCGGACACGAGTTCTCCCCCGCGTGGTCGTTCTGAGCGCTGAGGCGCGGGCAGCTCGGGCAGCGTCCGAGCCCAGGTGCGCAGAGGCCAGGACGCCGAAGGCCCCGGTCGGCATCGCGCCGGCCGGGGCCTGTCGGTGGCAGGTGAAGGATTCGAACCTTCGAAGCTTTCGCGACGGATTTACAGTCCGCTCCCATTGGCCGCTCGGGCAACCTGCCGTGCCAGGCCCGAGCGCACCAGAGGTGCCCCGGATTCCGGCGGATGGAAGGATAGCAAGGACGCCGAGCAGTGCTGAAACCGAGCACTCCGAACCCCGAGGAGGGACCCGTGGCCGACTCCAGCTTCGACGTGGTCAGCAAGGTCGACCGCCAGGAGGTCGACAACGCGCTGAACCAGGCCGCCAAGGAGGTCTCGCAGCGCTACGACTTCAAGGGCACCGACGCCTCGGTCGCCTGGAGCGGCGAGACGATCCTCATCAAGGCCAACAGCGAGGAGCGCGCCAAGGCCGTGCTCGACGTCCTGCAGACCAAGCTCGTGCACCGCGGCGTCTCGCTCAAGGCGCTCGACACCGACGACCCCAAGCCCTCGGGCAAGGAGTTCCGCATCGAGTCCACCCTCAAGGAGGGGCTCAGCCAGGAGAACGCCAAGAAGGTCGCCAAGCTGATCCGCGACGAGGGCCCCAAGTCGGTGAAGGCCCACATCCAGGGCGACGAGCTGCGGGTGTCGAGCAAGTCGCGCGACGACCTGCAGGAGGTGCAGCGGCTGCTCCGGGAGGCCGACCTCGACGTGGCCCTGCAGTTCACCAACCGCCGCTGACCCGTCGATGAGCCCCGTCAGCGCGGGCCGGGCCGTGCAGGTCGCCATCTACCGGGCCGGCGTCTTCGGCCGTCGTCCGGTCGTGCCGACCAGCCCGGCGGCGCTCGAGGCGGCGGCGCGACGCCGGATGAGCGAGCGGGGCTTCGCGTACGTCGCGGGCTCGGCCGGCATGGAGCGCACGGCCTCGGCCAACGTCTCGGCCTTCGACCGCTGGCGGGTCGTGCCGCGCATGCTGCGCGACGTGGCTACGGTCGACACCCAGGTCGAGCTGCTCGGACGACGGCTGCCCGCTCCCCTGCTGCTCTGCCCCGTCGGCGTGCTCGAGATGGCGCACGACGACGCGGACCTCGCGGTGGCGCGCGCGGCCGCCGGCCTCGGTCTGCCGATGGTGCAGTCGAGCCAGGCGTCGGTGCCGATGGAGGACGTCGCCGCCGTCAGAGACGCTGCGCCGCAGTGGTTCCAGCTGTACTGGAGCAACGTCGACGAGCTGGCCGAGAGCTTCGTGCACCGCGCCGAGGCCGCCGGGTGCGAGGCGCTCGTCGTCACCCTCGACACCCACACGCTGGGCTGGCGCACGCGCGACCTCGACCTGGGCTACCTGCCGTTCGCGCACGGGCTCGGCATCGCGCAGTACACGTCCGACCCGGTGTTCGCCGAGCTGGTGCAGCGGCGCGTCTCGGGTGCTTCCGTTGCGCCGCAGGGGGATCAGCCACGACCGACACCTGCCGCCGTGCGCGCACTGCTCTCGATGGCGCGTCACCACCCGGGCAGCACGCGCGACAACCTGCGCTCGCCGCTGCCGCGGGCGGCCGTCGAGACGTTCCTCGACGTGTTCCCCCGCCCGTCGCTGACGTGGGACGAGCTGGACTGGCTGCGCTCGCGGACGCGCCTGCCGTTGGTGCTCAAGGGGATCCAGCACCCGGACGACGCCCAGCGCGCCGTCGATGCCGGGGTCGACGCGGTGTGGGTGTCGAACCACGGCGGCCGACAGGTCGACGGGGCGATCGCCTCGCTGGACGCGCTCCCCGGGGTCGTCGAGCGCGTCGACGGCCGGGTGCCGGTGGTCTTCGACAGCGGGGTGCGGTCCGGTGCGCACGTTCTGACGGCGCTGGCGCTGGGGGCCACGGCGGTCGGGCTCGGCCGGCCGTGGGTCTACGGGCTGGCGCTGGCGGGCGAGGCCGGCGTGACCGCGGTGGTCGAGCACGTCGCGGCCGAGCTCGAGCTCACCCTGGGGCTGACCGGGCACGCGTCCGTCGGCGAGCTGGCGCCCGACGTCCTGCAGCGCGCGTGACCCGTCCGTCGTCGCCGCGGCGCCGAACCTTGACGTGATCATCACCCGCCGTGCGGCCCTGGGGGCTGCCCTCGCCGGGGTCGCCGCGCTGACCGGCTGCGCCCGCGCCGCCCGCACCCCGACCGGCTCGACGCGGCAGCTGTACCGGTACGGCGACGCCTCGGCCCAGGTCGCCGAGCTGCTCGTGCCGGCGGGGTCGACGTCCGGTGTCGTCGTCCTGGTGCACGGCGGGTACTGGCAGGCCGGCTACGACCGGCACCTGGAGGACGAGGTGGCCGCCGACCTGGTGGCCGCGGGCTGGGCGGTCTGGAACCTGGACTACCGCGCGGTGGGCGACGGCGGCGGCTGGCCCACGACCTTCGCCGACGTCGCGGCCGGCACCGACCGTCTCGCCGACGCCGCCCGCGACCACGACCTGGCGCTCGACCGCGTCGTGGCGGTGGGGCACTCGGCCGGCGGCACCCTGGCGCTGTGGCTCGCCGCTCGGCCCCGGCTGCCGGCCGGCTCGGTCGGCGCCGCACCGCGCGTGCGCGAGAAGGCCAGGTTGCCGAGCGCGCCGCGCAGGTCGCCGATCGAGTCGACGACGACGGT